>NZ_CP111049.1 GCF_026250525.1 Chondrinema litorale | reverse complement strand
GAAAATCCAGATACCGAGACGATGTATTACTGGTATATTGAAGGCTCAGAAGAGGCGATAAACGATCCGACCGTAGAAAATAATGGCTCTAGTTTATCATTGAGTTCATTAGAGGAAGGTTCCTACACCTATTATGTAGTAGCCGAAGTTGGAGAATGTAGTGCACAGAGTGAAGGGATAGATATAGAAGTAAATCCAGTGCCAGCGCCACCAGAAGTATCCGGCGGCACTTATTGTGAAGGAGAAGCTATCACCTTAACGGTAGAAAATCCAGATACCGAGACGATGTATTACTGGTATATTGAAGGCTCAGAAGAGGCGATAAACGATCCGACCGTAGAAAATAATGGCTCTAGTTTATCATTGAGTTCATTAGAGGAAGGTTCCTACACCTATTATGTAGTAGCCGAAGTTGGAGAATGTAGTGCACAGAGTGAAGGGATAGATATAGAAGTAAATCCAGTGCCAGCGCCACCAGAAGTATCCGGCGGCACTTATTGTGAAGGAGAAGCTATCACCTTAACGGTAGAAAATCCAGATACCGAGACGATGTATTACTGGTATATTGAAGGCTCAGAAGAGGCGATAAACGATCCGACCGT
This sequence comes from Chondrinema litorale, assembly GCF_026250525.1. Classification (GTDB taxonomy): domain Bacteria; phylum Bacteroidota; class Bacteroidia; order Cytophagales; family Flammeovirgaceae; genus Chondrinema; species Chondrinema litorale. The sequence goes on along the minus strand of NZ_CP111049.1, from coordinate 267,156 downwards.
AGAAAATAATGGCTCTAGTTTATCATTGAGTTCATTAGAGGAAGGTTCCTACACCTATTATGTAGTAGCCGAAGTTGGAGAATGTAGTGCACAGAGTGAAGGGATAGATATAGAAGTAAATCCAGTGCCAGCGCCACCAGAAGTATCCGGCGGCACTTATTGTGAAGGAGAAGCTATCACCTTAACGGTAGAAAATCCAGATACCGAGACGATGTATTACTGGTATATTGAAGGCTCAGAAGAGGCGATAAACGATCCGACCGTAGAAAATAATGGCTCTAGTTTATCATTGAGTTCATTAGAGGAAGGTTCCTACACCTATTATGTAGTAGCCGAAGTTGGAGAATGTAGTGCACAGAGTGAAGGGATAGATATAGAAGTAAATCCAGTGCCAGCGCCACCAGAAGTATCCGGCGGCACTTATTGTGAAGGAGAAGCTATCACCTTAACGGTAGAAAATCCAGATACCGAGACGATGTATTACTGGTATGTTCAAGGTTCAGAAGAAGCGATAAACGATCCGACGGGTGAAGACAATGGCTCTAGTTTATCATTGAGTTCATTAGAGGAAGGTTCTTACACCTATTATGTAGTAGCCGAAGTTGGAGAATGTAGTGCACAGAGTGAAGGGATAGATATAGAAGTAAATCCAGTGCCAGAAACACCAGAAGTATCCGGCGGCACTTATTGTGAAGGAGAAGCTATCACCTTAACGGTAGAAAATCCAGATACCGAGACGATGTATTACTGGTATGTTCAAGGTTCAGAAGAAGCGATAAACGATCCGACGGGTGAAGACAATGGCTCTAGTTTATCATTGAGTTCATTAGAGGAAGGTTCTTACACCTATTATGTAGTAGCCGAAGTTGGAGAATGTAGTGCACAGAGTGAAGGGATAGATATAGAAGTAAATCCAGTGCCAGAAACACCAGAAGTATCCGGCGGCACTTATTGTGAAGGAGAAGCTATCACCTTAACGGTAGAAAATCCAGATACCGAGACGATGTATTACTGGTATGTTCAAGGTTCAGAAGAAGCGATAAACGATCCGACGGGTGAAGACAATGGCTCTAGTTTATCATTGAGTTCATTAGAGGAAGGTTCTTACACCTATTATGTAGTAGCCGAAGTTGGAGAATGTAGTGCACAGAGTGAAGGGATAGATATAGAAGTAAATCCAGTGCCAGAAACACCAGAAGTATCCGGCGGCACTTATTGTGAAGGAGAAGCTATCACCTTAACGGTAGAAAATCCAGATACCGAGACGATGTATTACTGGTATGTTCAAGGTTCAGAAGAGGCGATAAACGATCCGACCGTAGAAAATAATGGCTCTAGTTTATCATTGAGTTCATTAGAGGAAGGTTCCTACACCTATTATGTAGTAGCCGAAGTTGGAGAATGTAGTGCACAGAGTGAAGGGATAGATATAGAAGTAAATCCAGTGCCAGCGCCACCAGAAGTATCCGGCGGCACTTATTGTGAAGGAGAAGCTATCACCTTAACGGTAGAAAATCCAGATACCGAGACGATGTATTACTGGTATGTTCAAGGTTCAGAAGAAGCGATAAACGATCCGACCGTAGAAAATAATGGCTCTAGTTTATTATTGACTTCATTAGCTGAAGGTTCCTACACCTATTATGTAGTAGCCGAAGTTGGAGAATGTAGTGCACAGAGTGAAGGGATAGATATAGAAGTAAATCCATCCCCAGCGCCACCAGAAGTATCCGGAGAGACTTATAGTTGTGGTCCTACAGGGGTATCATTATCGATATCGGAAGCGAATGATACTTATACTTACCAATGGTATAGCTCCTATGTAAGTGAAGAAGAGAATGAGTTGATAGAAGGTGCAAGCACAAGCCTTGTAGTAGATGAAATCACAGAGACAACGACCTATTATGTAACAGCTTCATCGGGAGACTGTGTGAGCGAAGTTACAACAGTAACAATAACGATAGATGCCTTACCAGCAGCCCCTGAGGTATCAGATGTAACAGTATGTTTAGGAGAATTAGTGAGTTTGGAGATATCAAATTTGGCAGAAGAAGAAGAAGTTTATTACTGGTACACAGATTTAGAATCGGAATATATTCACGAAGGTACTGCTTATAATTTTACACCTGGAACCACAGGCACAACGACCTATTATGTACAAGCAGTATTGGGAGATTGTGTAAGTGAGCCTACAGAAATTCAAGTAACAGTAACTGATGCACCATCAAAACCAGAAGTATCCGGAGAGACTTATAGTTGTGGTCCTACAGGGGTATCATTATCGATATCGGAAGCGAATGATACTTATACTTACCAATGGTATAGCTCCTATGTAAGTGAAGAAGAGAATGAGTTGATAGAAGGTGCAAGCACAAGCCTTGTAGTAGATGAAATCACAGAGACAACGACCTATTATGTAACAGCTTCATCGGGAGACTGTGTGAGCGAAGTTACAACAGTAACAATAACGATAGATGCCTTACCAGCAGCCCCTGAGGTATCAGATGTAACAGTATGTTTAGGAGAATTAGTGAGTTTGGAGATATCAAATTTGGCAGAAGAAGAAGAAGTTTATTACTGGTACACAGATTTAGAATCGGAATATATTTACGAAGGTACTGCTTATAATTTCACACCTGAAACCACAGGCACAACGACCTATTATGTACAAGCAGTATTGGGAGATTGTGTAAGTGAGGCTGTCATGGTAACAGTTACTGTAACACCAATTCCAGCAGCTCCAACCTTAGAAGACATAGAAGTATGTGAAGCAGGAGAGGTGATCATCAGTCCGGAAGGCAGCAGTACTAACTCAATATTCATATTTTATGCCGATGAGACATTGGGCGAATCCCAGCATGAAGGCTCAAGTTGGACAACGACTTTTACAGAAACCACAGATATCTGGATTACAGAAATAGTAGGAGATTGCGAAAGTGAAGCCATTTCGATTACAATTAATGTAGAAGGCGATGTAATCTCACCAGTACTAGAAGATTTGATTTATTGCGGTACAGCAGCCTCAGCGAGAATGTCAGTAAGCAATGTAGAAACAGGTTATGAGTATTACTGGTATGCAGCAGCCACAGCCGACGAAGCCTCATTTATAGGCATTGCAGATGATTTAGATGTAGAAGACATTGCTCAAACGACAAGTTACTGGGTAGAAGCTAGAACCAGTGCAGGTTGTGTAAGTGAGTTGGTGCAAGTATCAATCATCATCGAGTCAGCACCAGCAACACCAGAAGTAAACGATGTAGTATTATGTGGAACAGGTTCAACCATACTAGAAGTAATCGATCCATCAGATAGTTACACTTACGAGTGGTATATTAATCTAGAAGCTACTGAGCCAATTTACACAGGTACAAGTTATGAAACAGGGATATTAGAAGAGGCAACTACCTATTATGTAAGAGCAGTAAGTGTAGGAGAAACAGAAGAAACTTGTGTGAGTGAGTATGCAGCAGCCACAGTGAGTTTCTCAGAAACGTTAGAAGCTCCAACCTTAGAAGACATAGAAGTATGTGAAGCAGGAGAGGTGATCATTAGTCCGGAAGGCAGCAGTGCTAACTCAATATTCAGATTTTATGCAGATGAGACTCTGGGCGAATCCCAGCATGAAGGCTCAAGTTGGACAACCACTTTTACAGAAACTGCTGATATCTGGATTACAGAAATAGTAGGAGATTGTGAGAGCGAAGCCATTCCGATTACAATTAATGTAGAAGGCGATGTAATCTCACCAGTGCTAGAAGATTTGATTTATTGCGGTACAGCAGCCTCAGCGAGAATGTCAGTAAGCAATGTAGAGACAGGTTATGAGTATTACTGGTATGCAGCAGCCACAGCCGACGAAGCCTCATTTATAGGCATTGCAGAGGATTTAGATGTAGAAGACATTGCTCAAACGACAAGTTACTGGGTAGAAGCTAGAACCAGTGCAGGTTGTGTAAGTGAGTTGGTGCAAGTATCAATCATCATCGAGTCAGCACCAGCAACACCAGAAGTAAACGATGTAGTATTATGTGGAACAGGAACAGCTTTATTAGAAGTAATCGATCCATCAGATAGTTACACTTACGAGTGGTTTACTAGTCCAGATGCTGCGGAGTCAATCTATACAGGAGTTAGTTATCAAACTGCTTCAATAGAAACAGAAACAGCTTTTTATGTAAGAGCAGTGAGTGCATCAAGTGAATCAGATGAACTTTGCAGCAGTGTATTTCAAGAAGTACTAGTAATGGTTCTAGAGGCTGGAGAGGTGAGTATTGGTGACGATATAAAAATTTGTTTTGATGCGGCCGCTTATAACTTATGGGATGATGTAGCATTTTCTTCAGGTGTTTTCACAGGTGAAGGAATTGAAAACAATGCTTATTTTAATCCAGAAACAGCAGGTATAGGGAGCCACGAAATTAGTTTTGCTTACACCAGTGACGAAGGTTGTGAGTTCTATGGAACAAGAGAAATAGAAGTAACTTCACCACTTAATGCATCAGAAGATTTACTAGAAACATTTGAGTATGAGATGTGCTTAAACGCAGGCAAACTGACCTTGGCAAACTTTGTACTTTCTGAAGGTGGTACTTGGTCTGGTACAGGAGTTTCTGATGGCAAATTTGATCCATTAGTAAGTGGAGTAGGAACATTTGATATTTCTTATACCTATTCACAATACAGTTGTACTTACACAGCAATTCTAACTATTGATGTTACAGAAGCGAGTGTAACTACATTAGAATTGGTTGCCGATAAAGAGCTTTATTGCCCAGGTGAAGAGATGGTTTTATCTGTGGTAGATGCAAGTGAAACTTTAGAATATTTGTGGTATAATAGTTCAGGAGCTTTAATTGGCAGTGGACCAAGTTTAACTACAGCAGCAACCTCGGATGATATTTATTGCAAAATATCAGAAGAAGCATCTTGTGCCATTGCTCAAAGTAGCATCAAAGTGAATGTAGTAGAATTTCCGGATGTAATCATCACAGATAAAAAACAAATAGATCAGCACGATTATATTCAGTTTTCACTAGATGAAACAGCATATAACCTTACTTTTGAATGGGATTTTGGAACTGGTGAAAGTTCTACTCAACCAAATCCAGCTTATTACTACCATGGAAATGGAGAGTTTGTAGTCACTGTTGTGATGACAAATACAGAATTAGGTTGTATAGATTCATTGAAAACCAGAATTCAGGTTGGTGAAACAGATGAAGGCATAATTACGGATATAGATAATGAAATAGTTGATACGGAAGAATTAAACTCATTTAAAGTTTATCCGCAGCCATTTAAATCGTACCTCGAATTAGTTTATGTTTCAGATAAAAATATGCCGGCTGATATTGAAATATTCAATGTAGAAGGCAAATTCATTAAAAGTATAGGTACCGATATGAATCCGGGTGAAAATACAATCAGGATAATTACGGATGAATTTCCATCTGGTATGTACCTTGTTAAAATTATGGTTTCAGATTCTCAAACAGTGCTAAAAGCTCTTAAAAGATAAAATAATGTATCCATTACAATTACAGCAATTGAAAGCTCAGATTAAAAAATTTACAGGTTTTCTTTTATTGGGAATGCTATTTATGTCTTGCGAAAACCGCTGGGCATTTAAAGCAGAAAATTTTCCACCAGAGTTGGGGATTAAACTGGCAAATGGCCAGTATACAGACGAAGAAGGTAATCTCGCTTATTTACTGGCAGATACAATTAAATTGAGTGCTAAAACCTCAGAAGCAGCTTATACTTTCGATATGAAGTATTTTGACGATAATCTTGTAGAGATTACTTATGAGATAGTGAAGGGGAATGGAGAGCTTATTCAATTGAATATAGAAGAAAATGAAAGTGGTGTAATAGATATTAGCCAAGAGGAAGTTACATTGGAATATACTCCTACAGAAATGGGAGAGCATGAGATAAAGTTTGTCGCTATCGATGCTTTTGGTGAAAAATCTGCTTCAGTTACAATTCAATTGTTCTTTTTTGATAACCTAGCACCCATAGCAGTTTTGTCTGTAAATTATGTAGGGGAGACAAACGAGAGACACTACATGTTTGATGCTTCTGCCAGTTACGATCAGGATGAAGAGTTTGGAGGAAGCGTAGTGCAATACAAATATTTTGTAGACGATAAAGAGATTCTCACTACAGTTAATACTATTAATTATATTTTTCAGCAATCGGGTAGTTACAGTGTAGGTCTCCAGGTTTTGGATAATGATAATCAGTGGTCTGAGCTGGTTACCGAAACAGTAGAGGTGGAGTAATTAGTTTGATATTTGAAAAATACTATTTAAAGATAAAAACCTGAAAGAGTTATCTCTAGTGGTTTTTATCTTTATTTTTTCAGTTCAACAAAAAAGGTAGCGCCATTGCCAACTTCACTTTCACAGAAAACTTTACCGCCTAACTCTTCTGTAAGCTTTTTAACTATGGCTAAACCTAAACCAGTAGAAGACTCATTAGCTGTTGGGTTGGCAGTTAAACGCTGATATTTATTAAACATAATTTTTTTATCAGTTTCATTAATCCCCGGTCCCTGATCTTTTACATAAAACTGAAGGTTGTTATTTATACTATTTACACCCACTCTAATCTCCGTATTTTCTGGTGAGAATTTGATGGCATTAGAAACCAAGTTTTCTAAAATTTCATTCAGCAAATTTTTATCAACACTAATTACTTTAGGCACATCTTCAATATCAAGTACAAATTTGATATTTTTTGCCTGAGCCTGCATTTTAAAAGTATTCTCTAGTTCTTTAAAAAATGTTTGAGTTTCAACTGTCTCAATATTTAGTTGAATATCTTTACTTTCTATTGCATTTACATTCAGTATTCGGTCTATCATGTCTAAAGATCTTTGTGAAGAAGTTTCCATCAATTCAAAGTTTTTCAACACCATTTCAGGAATATCTTCTTTTTGCATTTCCATTTTAGAAAGTGTTATTAACCCTTTAATTTGATTTATCGGGCTCTTTAAATCATGCGCTACAATGCCAATAAGCGTGTTTTTCTCCTCATTCAATTCTTTTAGTTCCTTATTGGCTTTTACCAAATCAAGCTTTTGTGCTTCTACTATCTTACTTCTTTCCTGTAGCTGAATTTGTTGTTGTGTAATTTGCTTATTTTGTTCAAGTACTTCTTTGTTCTTTAAATTGAGTTTTTTGTTGAATTTACTTTTATGAATCAGTAACCAACAAATAATTATTAGCATAATGGTAATTACCAATAATACAGCTAATGTCGATTTTTGAATAAATTTCTGTTGATTTATTTCCTGCTCAAATTTTAACTGGCTTAGTCTACTCTCATGTTCATGGGCTTTCTTCTCTTTTTCTAAATCATAAGCAGCTTCTAACTTGGCAATCTTTCTCGTATTTTCAGCATTAAATAACTCATTGTCAAGTTGATTATTAATTTCAAGATATTTGAGGGCTTCTTGAGAATTATTGAGCTTTTTGTAGATGAGATAAAGCTCTTTAGCTGCTTCAGAGAGAACAGGTTTTACATTTTGTTTAGCCGCTATTTCATAAGACTTTTTAAAGTAGTAAATGGCTTTTTCGTTATTTCCTGTTTTTTTATAGTATTTTCCAAAGTCTACATAAGAGCCAATAAGGTCATGTATATTATTACAATCTGTTGCTAGCTTTACAGCATTATTTATATAAAAATAGGCCGAATCTAATTGGTTTTGTTTTAGATATAAGTCACCTAAACTACTTAATGTACTGGTGCTGTTACAATTTGCATTGGCTTTATCATACAGATCAATTGATTTTCTATAATCATTTATACTTCCTGTTGTATCACCTAAGGTAAGTTTTATGCCAGCAATATTAGAAATCGTTTTAGCAAAACCCGCAATATTATTGGTGGTACTATCAATACTCGCTGTTCGCTGAAAGTACTCTAAAGCTTTATCTACATCGCCCTCATCTAAAAAGATGGCTGCCATGTTGTTAGATACTGTAGCAATTCCATCAAGATGATTGTGCTTTTCAAAAAGCAATAAGCTTTTATTAAAATACTCTAGAGCTCTTTCCAAATCACCTTTGGTATCTAGTATACTTCCGATGTTGGTATAAGACCCTGCTATATCTATAGGCCGGTTTGTTTTCTCATAAATTTCTACTGTCTGTATAAATGCATTTAGCGCATCTTCATACATAGCTTGGTGATAATAAATATTGCCTAATGTATTTAATACATCTGCTTTAGTATCTTCTACATTAAACTCATTTGCTACTTCTAATGCCTTGTTACATAAAATGACAGCTGAATCGTAATTACCTAATTTCATATTACCTAATCCAATGTTTCTCAATGCTTGTGCATGCCCTTTAGGGTATTGGACTTCTTGAGAAATGATTAAAGCTTCTTTAGCATAATCGATGGTAAGATTGGGCTTCGAATTTCGGGAGTAAAAAGATAACTCAAGCAATACATCTGCTTTATGAAAAGAAGATGTTGAATTATCAAGCTCGTGTAAAAGGCTATCAATTTTTTCTTGTTGAGCAGCAAGTTGTAATGCTGTCAGTAAATTTACAAACAGACAGCAAATAGTAATGTAGTTTTTGCGATTGAAGAGAGTTTTTTCCGAAAGCATTAAAGTCTTATTGGAATCAAATATTAAATATATAGTAAAATGTAATTTATAAGTCGTGTATTGTTATAAATTTGTTGCACATTGTTAAGTATCTCAAATACTTAGTGTGTTAGTTCAGTATATCTGCTGTTTACAAGTCGTATATAAAATATCGCAATTAGAAAAAAACTTTGAAAAATATCTAATAATAAACATTTTTTCTAATTTTTTGAATTATTTAAATTTTTTATTGGACAATAAAAATATTTTATAATATTGTTGTTGCATATATTATATATATCACAACAAAAATTTTTAAATTTGCTTTTATTAAGTCGAATTAAAAATCACTTTCATTCTATACAATAACTCAATAAGACGAAACTTGTCTAAATTATTTATTGAAGGATGCACATTGTTTAATTATTTTAAAAAGGCTAAGTAAAAAGTGAACTATGAAAAATTGGATAATTGTAGCTTCAAAAGATCACGTAAAAAAAGGAATAACAGGTGGTTTTGCACAAACATGTCATGGAAAATCGGTACAACTTAAACGCATGAGAACAGGAGATAGAGTAATTTACTACTCTGGAAAAGAATATATAAATAAACCGGAAAAATGTCAGCAGTTTACTGCTATTGGTGAAGTAAAAGGCGAAGATATTTATCAGGTAGAGATGAATCCAGATTTTTGCCCATTCCGCATTGATATTGATTTTTTTGAAGCAGAAGATGTTTCTATTTTACCATTGATAGACGAGCTTCAATTTATAGAAAATAAAAAGCATTGGGGATATCCTTTTCGCTGGGGTATTTTGGAAATAAATGAACATGATTATAAACTTGTTGCAGATTTAATGCTTCAGAAAAATGGATAAAGAAATAGAATTTAAATTTTCGTCACCAGCAGACAGTCCGGGATATTTACTTTGGCAGCTTACTATGTTATGGCAAAGGCAGATGAATCGCGTACTAAAAGAAGCCGGAATCACACATACACAGTTTGTAATTTTAACTGCATTGGGTTGGCTTAGTAAAACCAGTAATGAAGTTACTCAGGTAGATATTGCTACTTTGAGCAATACAGACAGAATGATGGTTTCTAAAATTTTAAGAAAACTACAAGAGGAAGGTATTATTAAAAGAAAAGAGAGCGAAATAGATACTAGAGCCAAATATGTTTTTTTAACTGAAAAAGGAGCTGAGATTTTACAAGATGCGCTTACAAAAGTAGAGACAACAGATCTGGCATTTTTTGGTAAACTTGGTACAAATCTACCAGACTTTAACAGAAAACTCAATTTTCTTTTAAATGCTAATAAAGATCAATAATAATGGTAAATGATGACAAATCCCATTATATTAATTACAGAACAACAAGGTAAAATATGGGATTTGCAAGTTCAGGATTTGACTCATCTAAACAAAATAGAGACTTAAGATACAAAGGGGCTCCTTTTGAAAGCATGAAAAATAATGTTTTCATTAAACCTCCTGAATTAGAATTTAAAAAGGTGAGTCCAGAAGAAGCTAAGAGAATTACCAAAAAGTATAAAATTCAGCAAAAGCTCATCGTTGCTGTCCAAAACTTTTTAATTGTATCTATTACAATATTAATCTGTTTTGGAATCTGGAAATTCCTTTTTTGAAGAATCAAAACACAGATAAACACATCTAAAATATAGTTAAAAAAGCCTGTTTGCTTAGAATCAAACAGGCTTTTTTGTTATTCACTCTTTAAAGTATTAACTGGATTTTTATAAGCGGCAGTTAATGATTGGTAAGAGATGGTTAAGATAGAAATAATTAAAGCACTGCTAGCTGCAATGATAAATACCCAAACTTCTATTGGGGTTCTATAAGCAAAATCTTTCAACCATTCATTTACTAAAAACCAAGCAATAGGTGAAGCTAATAAAATAGAAACTAAGATTAAACGGGTAAATTCGGATGTAAATAAAACTACCAGTTGCCCTACATTTGCACCTAATACTTTTCTAATTCCCAATTCTTTTAGTCTTTGTTCCGCAGAGAAAGCAGCCAAACCAAATAAACCAATACAAGCAATTGTAAATGCCATTATGGTAAAAATATTAAGAATAGTAGCCATTTTTTGCTCAAACCTAAAAGTCTCTTCAAAATCTTGATCCATAAAAGTGTAATCGAAAGGAACAGAAGAATCTATGTTTTTTATTACTTGTTTAATCTTGTTGAGCAACTCCTCTAAATCTCCTTTATCTTTTACTACATCAGGATTTAATCGAAGTGAATAAAAAGAATTTCCTGCTCCATAATCCCAAACTTTATCATTTTGGTGATTGATGATTATTAAAGGATCGATTTTCTGTTTTAGGCTATGAAAATTGAAATTTTTAACTACTCCAATTACCTCAAATTCATCTTCGCTACCAGAAGCAATGGCTATTTTTTTACCAATTGGAGAATTTGTATTATAAGTATCTTTGTTTCCCCAACCTATTTGCTTTACAGCTTCTTCATTTAGAATTACCTTTAATTTATCAGAAGAATTCTCTTCATTAAAATTTCTACCAGTGATAAATTCTAAGCCGAGTAAGTCCAGAAAATCTGCTTCTGTTCTCACATTTCTAAATTGTACTACTTCACTTTCTGGTTCTGCAGATTTGTACCTATCACCAGACCAAATATTTGGCGGTAAGCCAAAAGACTTTCCTATTTTTTTAATTTCTGGAAAAGCACTCAATTGATTTTTAAGTCCTTCTGTATCAAAGCCCAATTGTTCAATATGGTGTAATTGAAGTACATTATCTTTTGCAAAACCAACATCTAGAGTAGAAGTATAAGCCAATTGTTTCTGCACGAAAAAAGTACAGATAATCAATACAATGGAGATAGTAAACTGAAAAACAACAAGTCCATTTCTTACCTTGCTGCCTTTAAAGCCTGCACTTACTTTTCCTTTTAAAGTTTCAATTGGATTGAAAGAAGACAGGTAAAAAGCTGGGTAACTTCCGGCGATCACTCCCAGAGTAATAATGAATAATAGTATTAAACCTATGGTTAGAGGGAGCTGTAATAATGACAAAAGTTCGATGTGCTTACCAGATATAGAATTGAATATGGGTAAAGTAAGCTCAACTAGAATTAAAGCGGCAATAGTGCTAGCAAAAACATACAGGGTAGACTCAAATACAAATTGATTGATTAACATGTTTCTGCGTGAGCCCATCACTTTTCTAATGCCAACTTCTTTAGATCTGTTAGCCGATCTGGCAGTGGACAAATTCATAAAGTTGATGCTAGATAACAGTAGCACCAAAATACCAATGGCAATAAATAACTTAACAAATTGCGGATTACCAGTTGGTCCAAATCGATGTACATCTGGTTCACTGGAAAGGTAAATATCTTTGAGAGGCTGTAGATATAATTTCCAAGGATATCCGGCAGTAAATTCTTCAAAAGTTTGATTAAAAATTTGCTCTGTTGTTGGTGGAGCCCATTTAGGTGGTACAGCTTGTATTTTTTCTGTAAGTGCAGCGATGTCAGTTCCTTCATTTACTTTTACATAAGTAGAAAAACCTGTCCAAATCCATTTCCAGCCATCTCTTTTCATTTGCGCATCTATGCTATTTAAAGAGGTAAGCATATCAAATTGCAAGTGAGATTTTTCTGGGATGTTAGTAATTACAGCTCCTACTGTATAATTCTGCCAGCTTCCATCATACTGTTTTACATTTATTGTATGGCCTACAGCATCTTGGTGACCGAAATAGCGAAATGCAGTTTCTTGTGTCATAATTACACTGTTGGCATCTTTTAATGTGGTTTTAGCATTCCCTTCAACCACATTAAATGAGAATACATCAAAGAAATTTTCGTCGACTAGAAAGAAAGCGAGTTCTTGAAAAGATTTCAGTTGTATACTATCTTCTTCATATTTAACTGTTTGATCACCGTAACTTAAGATTCTTGTAACTTCTTCAAATTCTGGAATATCTGTTTTTAAAGCAGTAGCTACATTAGGTCCGGTGGTAGAAGAAATGGCTGTCCAATCTCCCCAAATATTTGGCTGATTTACCCTGTACACTTTATCTGCATCCTTAAAAAAAGTATCGTAAGTCGATTCATAATGCACATACAAACCAATGATGAAACAGGTTGTTATTCCTAGTGTGAGGCCGAGTAAATTAAGAGTAGTATATTGTTTTTGTCGCAGTGCATTTCGCCATGCAATTTTAAGCATATTCCTGATCATGAGATTGCTATTTTGAGATTTAAAAATGCGTATGGATGAGAAACCAAAAAGCAGATGAAAGGCATCTATCCAATAGAAAAGTTTTGCATAGAAAGCACTTTTTTCAGCTTTTCTTTCTTCATACATTTCTTGTAAGTCGCCAAGAAATTCTTCTATATAGGCATCATCTAAAAATTTGGAAATGAGCCAGTTTGCCAAAGAGGGCGTTTTGTTATTGTCTGATTTACTCATTAGAAACTGGGTTTTAGTTTTGGAATTCTTTGCCACATTTTGATGCGTACTTCTTGTGCAGCATGCAATTGTTTCATACCAATTTCTGTAATTTTGAACAGTCGTTTTCTTCTGTCTCCCCGTTTATCAGAATTGCCTCCCATTTCAGAAGTGAGTAGTCCTTTGTCTTGCAAACGGTACAAGGTAATGTGTACAGCACCAAGTAGAATTGATCTTCCAGAATGTTTTTCAACTTCCTTTTTTACAGATATACCATAAGCTTCACCTTCTAATATGCAAACGGCTAATAGTATCAGCTCTTCAAATTCTCCTAAACCTTTGTTTTTCATAGTAACTTATACATTGTATAATATACAAAATTATAACAAATAGCTTTTCAAACTATAGTTTTATGATGAACGGAGAATTAAAAAGAAGAGAAAAAATAGATGTATAGATATAAAATATTGATAATCAACACCTTAAACAGTATTCATTTTAAAAGAAAATTATGTGAATATTTTATATGTATTGATAAGTGAATTAAAACAAGAAACTGAAATTTACTTTTCCATACTTGTGATCGTAAGCTTCTGCCACTTCACCTCTAGAATGAACAAGCTCAAAAGAGCCAGCAAATCTATAGATATTCATGTAAGCTCCTAAAGTAACTATACCAACAGTTCTGTTTAATTCTCTAGGTGGAAATACTTGTTCTTCAAATATTCCACCTTGTATGGTGGCATTGTAACCAATAAGCTTTACACCACCAGATAGCGATATAAAAAACTCTGGACTGTCTGAATCTTTAAGCCAGTTGTTGTACAAAGCACTAGCATCAACAGAATTCATTTTGCCTAAGTTTAATCTTGCTTTGGGGTAAGCATCTAAGAAAATATTACCTAACGAAAGATCTGTTTCCATGCTAATGTTCATCCAGCTTTTTTTGATAAGTGCTCTTCTCAAATTCACCAGCAAATGTACTCCGGGTTGATTTTCAATCTGATTTTCCCAACCTTCTACCGGATCGTTATTTATTAATCCATGAAACCAGTTTTGAAACCTGCCAGCTCCTGATGCAGAGCCTAAAACACCAGCATTAAAGCCAACTTGTAAATTGTAATTGTTTATGCGAGTAGAAACTGTGTATTGCCCGTATAGCCAACCAGCAAAAGGCCTGTCAAATGAACTGGCATCGCTGCTTTCTTTTAAGTTACCAGGAGTATATGCCTGCAATTTTAACTTATAGGTACTAATGTATCCTTGGCTATTTGGGAAAATATTTTTTAGAAAGTGCCGAGATTCTTTTTCTGTTGGGAGATGTCTGATATAAGATAGGCCGATTCCGAAAGTGTAATATCTATCGCTGTTTGTATACCAGATAAAAACATCATTATCTACATTTAATTCTAACTGGTTTCTAAATCTGCCTTGTGCCTTTACTTTGTTGGTGAAACTAAAAAAGAAACATAGAAATACAGTAAATATAGCAGTTGGGTAAAACTTGCTGGTTGTCATCGTTTATGTTGGTAGTTTTATAATTTATCTTCTGGTTGAATTTGCCTAGATATTTTAGGCTGTTATAAAGATAAATGCATTATATGCGAAAAGGTTTGCACAGATAATGTAGTTTTTTGTACATTTTATAGAATGGGAGCAAAGCGGTTAGCTTCCTTTATTTAATTCTACTTATATCAGATGATTTTATAATCGGAAAGAAAATTTATGTAAACTGAAATTCGCAGGCATCCCTTTTAAAGTTTCATGCATTTTAAAGAAAAAGTCACTTATGAATCTGCAATATTTACTCACCAATTATCTGAAAATTATTTTCAGGCAGCTTAAAAGAAACAAGCTGTTTTCGGTAATTAATGTAGCAGGTTTAGCAATTGGCTTTACATTATGCTTTTTCTTACTTCTGTTCATTTTGAATGAACTGAGTTATGAGAATTTCCATAAAAAAGGTAAAAGCATTGCTCGTATAACAATGCATATACAGGATGCGAATTACGATATGCATTGGGCAAGAATTAATCAAGATTGGATAAATAAATTGCCAGAAAGCTATCCAGAAATCAAAAAATTAATCAGGTTTCAGGATTATGAACCAAGAAATATTCAGGTAGGAGATGATGCATTTAAAATACAAAATGCCTATACGACAGATGCAGCAGTTTTTGAAGTTTTTGATTTTCAATTTATAGACGGCAACCCAGATAAAGCGCTGGTAGAACCACATTCAGTAGTACTTACTCAGTCACTTGCTAATCAGTTTTTCGGAACTGATAATGTGCTAAACAAAGATCTTTATATTCTCAATAAAACAGGAACAGAGAAAGAGTTATACAAGGTAACTGGTGTGATTGAAGATGTACCAGAAAACACACATTTGCCAGTAAATATGCTCACTTCTTTCAGTTCTGAAAATGATAGAACTGGTTGGGCTTATACATATTTATTACTAGAAAATGAGACAGATATTACAGCTTTACAGGCCAAATTACCAGATTTTATTAAGGATAATTTGAAAGCAGAAGATGCTGCAAAATATACATTACCTCTTCAATCATTAAAAGATATTCATTTACATTCTGATTTGGCGAGAGAGATTAAGGCGAATGGGAATATCTCTTATTTGTACATATTTGCCATTGTTGCTTTGTTTATTCTGATTATGTCAGCGATAAACTTTATCAACCTAAATGTGGCTCAATCGCTTAAAAGATTAAGAGAGATTGGTATGCGAAAAGTGCTTGGTTCATCTAAAGCAAACTTGAAATTTTACTTTTTGCTAGAAGCCAATGTAGTTACATTTTTAGCAGCTTTTATAGGAGTTTTGCTAGTATATATGTTACTTCCGTATTTTCAGCAGTTTTTACCTATTGCTTCAAATGTCACAGCAATTGTTCCTTTTGCTTTGTTATTTTCTATAATCATCGGAAGTTTAGCAGGCTATTATCCGGCTTTTATACTATCTAAGAGCAATATCATTTTAGCTGTTAAAAATAAAACTGGCTTTAACCCGGCAAACAAAATTTTTGGGGTAAAAAACTTTTTAATTGCCTTTCAATTAGTTTTATGCATTGTATTAATTAGCAGTGCATTAATTACGCAATCTCAATTTGAGTTTCTGGTAAATAAAAATTTAGGATTCGAAAAAGAGCAGATACTTGCTATTACTAATGTACCGCAACCAGTAAAGTATAAATACGATTTTGTTAAAAATGAAATAAATCAAATTGCTGGTATTCAGGGAGTTTGTGGTGTAATGCAAATACCTACTGAGGCTATTAGAGATACAGGTCCTGTGTATGCCGAAGGAAAAACAGAAGGCTTAGAAAATCCTATTGTAATGGATATTCAAGTAGTAGACTCAGATTTTCTGGATGTATTGAATGTGGATTTGTTGGCAGGTAGAAGCTTTAAAGCAAAACCTGAGAATGAGTTGAGTGAAGAAGTAAAAAATAACCTGATAGCTTATTTACAAAGCGAGCCGAGAGAATACATTATAAACGAAACTGCCATGAAAATGGTGGGCTGGCAAAATGCAGAAGAAGCTATTGGAAAGCAGTTTGGTTGGAGTATAGGAGACATTAATTTACAAAGAGGAGAAATTGTAGGTGTAATTAAAGACTACCACCAAGAGAGTTTAAAAAGCAAAATCGATCCGGTGGTTCTAATAAACGAACCAGTTTGGCTAAACAACATTTTGCTTAAAGTTGACGGAAAAGATATAAGACAAACTATTGCTGATATAGAGAATGTATGGAAAGATAACTTTCCTGCTTACTCTTTAGAATATGCTTTTCTCGATGATCTTTACAATAGACTTTATGAAAAAGAACAACAGCAATTACGATTAATTTATCTATTTTCTACCATGGCAATTGTAATTGCTTTTCTAGGTATTTTTGGTATGCTATCTTATACCTTAAAAACAAAAGAAAAAGAGATCGCAGTAAGAAAAATTCTAGGAGCAAACCTCACTTCTATTTTCGTATTGCTAAGTAAAAATTTTATTATACTAACTATCATTGGCACTATCGTTACCATCCCTCTCACTTGGGTTATTATGGAGCGTTGGCTTCAAAACTATGTTTACAGAATAGAGATTAGCACTGTGAATTTTATGCTTGCTCTGGCTGTAATCTTATTTGTTTTGATTGTCACAGTTTCTATGCAATTGGGAAAAGTTTCCAGAAATAATCCGGCAGAAACACTGAAGGCTGAGTGATGTCCTAACTTTCTTTTTAACAAGGAATGCTTCTTTTTGAAGCATTCCTTTTTTTATTTAAATATATTACAATTGAATAAATGTTATCGGATAAAAATTAATGTAGTTTTAAACCGTTTTTGAGAAATATAATAAAATATAAGTCATCATATTTTTTCAAACATAAACTAGTCTAAAAGCGGAGATCTTTTGGAAATAATGAGAAGAAATAGTGCTGCTTATTCGTGAAAGCAACCAAGTTATGCATAACAAACTAAAAGCAATAATTAGCAAAGAACAACACAACTTGATCTTTAAGAACATAAGGAAAAAAGGGGATAAAATTACTTCTTATACCTTATTGGGTTATTTTATTTTTGGCTTATGTATAGCACCTATTTACAATACATGGATTATAGGAATTGGTGTTGGCTTATTAAACCTCATTTCTTACTACACGTCTAAAATACTATTACCCCAAAGTACTCTAAATCAATATGTTGCAAGTGCAGTGTATGCAGTATTTATGGCGCAATTTATCTATCAAATGCATGGATTATTTGAAATGCATTTTTGGGTTTTTATTGGCTGTACCTTATTGATAGTTTATCAAAATTGGAAGTTACATTTACCCCTTGTATCAATTGTAATTATTCACCACGGATTGTTTGCCTATTTGCAGTTTACTGGCAATGAAGAAATTTATTTTACGCAATTGAATTTCATGGATTTGAATACCTTTCTCATTCATATCTTTTTGGCAAATATCATCTTTCTAATATGTGGTTATTGGTCTTTTGATAATTACAATAAAACGCTGGCAATGGCATATCAGAATATTAAAATCAAGAATCAAAGAGATGAAATTTTAAGTAAATCTGAGAAGCTTAAAGATGCAAATAAAACAGTACAGCAAACTAATTTAAATCTAGAAGAGATAGTTACAAAAAGAACCGAAGAACTAATTCTGGCAAAAGAAGAATTAAACTTGTTTTTATATCGTACTTCGCACGATTTAAGAGGGCCATTGGCAAGAATTGAAGGTTTATTAGAACTTGCTAAAATTGAGAATGTACAAAGTGTTTATTGGAACGAATGTAATACTGTAGTTGGTGAAATGGCAAAAACACTTGAGAAGCTTTTAATGATCAGTACAATTAGTAATAAATCTTCTGAATGCCAGCTAATTACATTTGAAAAGTTGAAAGACTTTGTAACAAAAGAATTTTCTCACTACGATGCGAACATCAATTTTCAATATCAGACTGATGTTACGACTTTCTACTCAAAGCCAACATTAATTAAATTAATACTAAAAGCATTGGTGGAGAACGCGATCATTTTCAATTATCAGAAACCAGAAGTAAATGTTGAAATCTTTTTGGGAGAAGATAATATTCTTTCAATTTATGTTACCGACAATGGCATTGGTATAGAAGAAAAAGATATGTCGCATTTGTTTGATATGTTTTTTAAAGCATCAAATAAATCCAAAGGGAATGGATTAGGTTTATTTATAGTGAAACAAGCGATAAAAGAATTGAATGGAGAAATTGATGTAAATAGTAAAATTACAAAAGGCACTAAATTTAAAATAATTATTCCTGTAGAAGTTAAGCAGAATCAATTAAATAACATGTCGGCTTAATAAGGGCTAAAATGATTTTTTTTATACTAGTAATTCCTTTTTCTTTAATTTTTTAATTCTCTATATTAAAGAAAAAACTTATTACTAACATGGCAACTTGGTATCGTACAGTAAGACCTCAAATAGAACACATATACCAGTCAATCATCGAGCAGGATTTTATAAAAGAGTTGATGGCTGGAACTTTAGACAGAAGCATTTTTACTTATTATATTGAACAAGATGCTTTGTACTTATCTGAGTATCGCAGAACCTTGGCCACTCTTGGCTGCAAGATAGATGAGATAGAATATTCACAGTTTTTCTTAAATGCCGCTTCGGGCATTATTCTAGTAGAAGCCAGTTTGCACCATAATTATCTCAAGCACAGCAAAGGGGTTCCGAGTCATTCTCCTACTTGCCAGTTGTATATCAGTTATTTGAGCAGAGTTGTAAATACCCAACCATTAGAAGTAGGAATTGCAGCCGTTTTACCTTGCTTTACAATTTATAAAGAAGTAGGAGATTACATTTTATCACATCAAATAGCCCACGATAATCCTTATCTCAAATGGATTAATACCTATGCTGGTGAAGAGTTTGCAAATTCTGTTAGCATGGCCATTGACACAGCTAATTATTTTGCCCGAAAAACTTCTGATAGAAGACGTGCCCAGATGGAAAAAGTATTTATTAAGGCTTCTCAAATGGAATGGATGTTTTGGGATAGTGCCTACAATAAAGAACAGTGGAAGATATAAATGCAAGTGTTGAGAAGTTTGAAGCAGTTTTATAAATTTCTTGTAACAAAGCCATACATAGTTTTGTGGGGAGCAATACCTTGTATGCTTCTAGTTATTATCTTCTTTGAGATTGAACCAAAAGACATACAGTTACATGATACCTATTTTATTTTTGAGAAGTATACATTATCATTTTTCTTTTCAACAATAGCGTGCATACTTGGATTAATTTATAGGATGACAAAAAATTTAAAGTTGTTTAAGTGGATAACTTTTTTTCACTTGGTATTTTACATTCTTAATGTATTCCTGTTTATGTTTTATAGAATAGCTTCTATTTCTCCCGCTGAAATTTGGAAACTTAGCTTTGGTTCTGATTTATATATGAAATTAAATCAAATTTTTAATATAGTTGTTTTCGGTTTCATCCTTACTAGTATTTTATTTCTCATAAACCTATTTCAAGTTTTTATTAGGAAAGTGGTAAGTTGAAATAATTCATACCTATTTACTGATTTAAATCTTAATTTTAAGTGAAGAGAATTTATGAATTTGCATCTAATAAGCCATTTATTGTTTTATGGATTTGCTTTGTATTCAACTCTCTCATAGTTATAGTTTTTAAGCAAGAAATACCTGATGATTTATTGGATAGGAATCCATTCAATATACCTAAAACCTCTGCTATTTTTCTATTATCATATTTGCCAGTAATCTTTGGACTATTTTACTGGATAATTAAACACTTAGATTTAGTCAAAGGGATTACCGCATTTCATTTAGTTTTTTTGCTAATTATTGAATTTGGACTTTTGTATTTTATTCTTTTTCCGAATTCATACAAGCCTTTTTCAAATAGCAGGGCTAGTCTCATCCCAAGGAGTAGTATGATTTCGATAGATGGTATTTTTTGGTTAGTATCAGTCTTTTTATTTCTTATTAATTTTACCATTGGGAGTATTAAATCTCACAAGTTAAAAACCATCAGTTAAAAGATAAATGTCAGAAGGAACCATCAATTTTTATAGTGTACAAGATCAATATGGAGAGTTTTCAAACTTTGCACTTTACCCTATCAAGTTAAAAGGAAAGTGTTGGCCAACTTCTGAGCATTACTTTCAGGCTCAAAAATTTGCAGGAACAGAACACGAAAATAAAATTCGTAAATCTGCTTCTCCAATGAAAGCTGCAGAGTTAGGCAGAAAACGAAAAGTAAAAATCAGAAGAGATTGGGACAAAGTAAAAGACAACGTGATGTATGATGCAGTAAAAGCCAAGTTTATCCAACACAAAGATTTAAAAAACTTACTGCTCGAAACTGAAGAGATACAATTGGTAGAACATACAGAGAATGATAATTATTGGGGAGATGGGGGTGACGGAAAAGGAAAAAATATGCTTGGAAAAATACTAATGAGACTGCGAGATGAATTGAAATAATTGTTAGTTAATGTAATTACCTAAATAAATTTAGAGTAAGTATTTAATTGTAAAACATTTTTCGACCTTGGTCAAATTGCGTTAAGAATTTTTGAAATGATTGCGTAAAAAAATCCAGTGTTTGAGTGTAACGAGTTTTGGATTTTTTAGTAATCATATAGAAAATTTAGTGAATTTGTCCACAGTCTTGAGTTTTTCGTTCTTTTAAGTCAAGTTAAAAGAACAACTTAGCTATTTGGTAATCAGATTTTTTGTTTGAAAAATTAAATTTCAATAAACTAACATTCAACCTAAATTCCTCAAAACAAAAAAGTTAAAAACCTTCTTACCAGATTAATTACAATAAGTAAATATCTGGTATACCAAAATTTGATTCACAAATATGAAGGTTTTACTAACAGGAGCTACAGGATACATAGGTAAGAGATTATTGCCCGTACTGGTAGATAAAGGGCATCAGGTGATATGCTGTGTAAGAGATAAAAAGCGCTTTAATCCTAAAAAGTCAATTCTAGAGAAAATTGAAATCTTAGAAATTGATTTGTTAAATAGAGATACATTGAAGCAAATTCCAGAGGATATAGATGCAGCATACTATCTCGTACATTCTATGTCTTCGTCTGGAAATTACGATAAATTGGAGCAAACCTGTGTTGAAAACTTTAGAGCACAACTCAATCAAACCAAAGTGAAACAGGTAATTTACCTAAGTGGTATTGTAAATGAAGATGAGCTCTCCAAGCACCTTGGTTCCAGAAAAAATGTAGAGACAGAATTGTGTAAAGGCAATTACCATTGTACTACGCTTAGAGCTGGAATTATTATTGGCTCTGGTAGTGCTTCATTCGAGATAATTAGAGATTTGGTGGAGAAACTTCCGGTGATGATTGCTCCCAAATGGCTCAATACAAAATGTCAGCCCATTGCAGTAGCAGATGTAATTACATTGCTTTATGGCTCTTTGTTAAATGAGGCTGTTTACGATAAAAGTTTTGATATTGGCGGCCCAGATATTCTCACTTATAAAGAAATGCTTTTGGGCTTTTCCAAAGCAAGAAATCTGGACAGAGCCATTTTTATAGTTCCGGTAATGACTCCCCGTTTATCCTCTTACTGGTTATATTTTGTTACTTCTACATCTTACCGTTTAGCGATGGCATTAGTAGATAGTATGAAAGTAGAAGTAATTTGTAAGAATGATGATATTAAAAAGATTATCCTGATAAAGGATTATACCTATCAGCAAGCTTTGAAAAGGGCTTTTACCAAGATTGAGAGTAACGAAATTGTCTCTAGCTGGAAAGATTCTTTTGCCAGTAGCAAACTCAATTTCAATATTTCAGATTTTATTGATGTACCTACACATGGTTGTTTTAAAGATAAGAGAAACAGAAAAGTACAAGACAAACAAAAAACCATACAAAAGCTTTGGCGAATAGGTGGAAATACTGGTTGGTATTATGGTACTTGGCTATGGAAAATCCGTGGGTACATGGATAAACTAGTAGGTGGGGTTGGTCTGCGAAGAGGTAGAACGAGTCCAAGTATTATTACATCTGGTGATGCGATTGATTTTTGGCGGGTTTTATACGCCAATAAAGAAGAAGGTAGATTACTACTCTTCGCCGAAATGAAACTACCTGGCGAAGCTTGGCTAGAATTTAGAATAAACGATGGCAAACTTTATCAAACTGCCACTTTCAGAGCTAAAGGCATCTTGGGTAGGCTGTATTGGTATTCGGTTTTCCCTTTTCATGGTTTTGTGTTTAATGGTATGATTAGCCATTTAGCTGCTAAAGAATAAATCTGTATTAATCTATTTTAAACAATTTGAATGAACAGGCAATCATACAAAAATGGAGTTTATAACAGATTATCAGCAGATATTGCAGCAAGTGGAAGAAGTCGAACCTATCGATTATGCCAAAACCAGAAATTTTATAGATGGTGCTGTCACTAAGCTTTCTCCTTACATTTCCAGAGGAGTTATTTCTGCCAAATATATTTTTGAGCAGACCCTCAAAAGAGGATATGATGCAAAAGAAATTGAGCGATTTGTGCAAGAGTTGGCTTGGAGAGATTATTGGCAACAAGTGTGGATTGCAAAAGGTGATGCCATTAACCAAGATTTAAGACAGCTTCAACAAGATGTTTCCAACGAAAAAATGTCTTCGGCAATCATTCAAGCAAAAACAAGCATTGATGCCATAGATACTGGTATCGAAGATTTATATGAGGGTGGATATATGCATAATCATGTAAGAGTGTATACGGCTTCTGTCGCTTGCAATGTGGCTAAGTCTCACTGGTATTTGCCTGCAAAATGGATGTATTATCATCTGTTGGATGGAGATTGGGCGAGTAATGCTTTAAGTTGGCAATGGGTAGCTGGTGCAAATGCAGGTAAAAAATATGTAGCCAATCAAGCGAACATCAATAAGTATTGCTATTCTGATCAAGAAGATACCTTTTTGGATGTTCCTTATGAGAAATTACCACCAAAAGAAATTCCTAGTGAATTACAAGAATTGGCTCTACCTGAATTAAAAACCAAATTACCGGTTTCAGATAAAATAACACTAGATAAAAACCTACCCACTTACATTTTTAATTGGTACAACCTCGATCCTCAATGGGCGCCAGAATCAGATTGCAATAAGATTTTGCTAATCGAACCTTCTGTTTTTAAGCAATATCCAATTGCTGATAAAAGCATTGATTTTATGATGCAATTGGGAAAAAACATCCAAAACCTACAAATTTTCACAGGAGAGTTTTCCGACTTGGTAAATCAATTCGAGTTAAAAGATATTCATTTTAAAGAGCATCCACTTAATAAAAAATATAAAGGAACAGCGCATCCAAGAGATTGGATGTTTAATGTTACCGGATACTTTCCTTCCTTCTTTGCCTTCTGGAAAAAATGTAAAAAAGAACTCAGCTAATTATAAAACACACACATGTCAACAACAATCAGCCTTGTATTTCCTCATCAATTGTTTGAGCAAAGTCCTTTGTTGGAATTAGATCATTCCATCTACTTAATAGAAGAATATCTATTTTTTAAACAGTATAAATTCCATAAAACCAAGTTGGCTTTCCATCGAGCTAGTATGAAATTTTATGCTTCTTACTTAGCAGAAAAAGGCAAAGAAGTAAACTACATTGATTGTAATAAAAAGGAAGCTGATATTCGAGAATTTATCAACAATGTAAAAGGCAAAGTAGATTGTATACACTATCTGAACCCGACAGATAATTGGTTAGAAAAGCGTATTGAGAAAACTGCTAAGACTTGTAGTATAGAACTGAAAGAATATGAAAATAAGCTTTTTTTGAACACCAGAGAAGACAATCAACATTTTTTTAAAGCATCAAAAAAGAAGTTTTTTCAGGCTACTTTTTATAAGCAAGAAAGGAAGAAAAGGAATATTTTAATTGAAGAAGATGGAGAGCCAGTAGGAGAAAAATGGTCGTTTGATGCAGAAAACAGAAAGAAGTTTCCAGTTAAAAAAGAAGCTCCGAAAATCTCATATCCTTATACTAAAAACACTTATAAAGAAGCTGTAAAATACGTAGAAAAACATTTTAGTAAGAATCCGGGAAAACTCTCAGAAAAGCAGTTATACCCCTATGATTTTGATGATGCTAAAAAGTGGCTCGATGAATTTTTAGAAGAGCGATTTAAAGAATTTGGCGATTACGAAGATGCCATAGTAGCTAAAGAAAGCATACTGAATCACAGTCTGTTAACTCCGATGTTAAATACAGGTTTACTCACTCCACAGTTTGTTCTCGAAAGTGCACTGGAGTTTGCCAAAAAGAAAGATATTCCCATTAACTCTTTAGAGGGTTTTGTAAGGCAAATAATTGGTTGGCGTGAGTTTATAAGAGGTGTTTATGAGTGCAAAGGTTCAGACGAACGCACTAGAAATTACTGGGGTTTTAGCAGAAAAATACCAACATCATTTTACGATGGAAGCACAGGAATTGAACCCATTGATAAAACGATAAAAAAGGTGTTGGAAACAGGTTATTGCCACCACATCGAGCGACTTATGGTGTTGGGAAATTTTATGTTGCTCTGCGAGTTTGATCCCGACGAAGTTTATCGTTGGTTTATGGAATTGTTTATAGATGCCTACGACTGGGTAATGGTAACCAATGTGTATGGTATGAGTCAGTTTGCAGATGGTGGTTTAATGGCAACCAAACCGTACATAAGCAGTAGCAATTACCTCATGAAAATGAGCGATTACAAAAAAGGAGATTGGCAGAAAATATGGGATGCACTTTTTTGGCGCTTTATGCATATTCAGCGAGATTTCTTTGAGAAAAACCCACGCTTAAACATGCTGATCAATACCTATGATAAAATGCCTGCCGTAAAAAGGAACAACTACCTCGAAACCGCCGATAAGTTTTTAGAAAAGTTAGATGCTTAGACTAACTCTCTTCACTATCTTTCAAAAAATCATAATGCTTTTCAAGACTTTCAATAGCTTTATTAGTAAAGTATAGTAAAAACTCTTCTTGACCTTTTAACTCATTAAAATAGTAAGCGGTTTGTATCACTATAGCTTCAGACTCTTCTCTATGATAATAAGATTTTGAATTAAAAATATCATTTATAATTCCCTTGGCAGTGCTCTTTACACCAACATCTTGAATGTAATAAAGCTCACCCAATTCGCTAGCAAGTTTATAATCAAGATAGACATAAGCTTCAGAATTTTGTAAAGTTTGCCAAGCAATTTCTTTAATGTTAGGAAAGCCTAAACTATTTGCCCTTCGATTAAAAAAAGGCTTAATATGCTCTATGGGGCGTAGTTTATCAGCACCTATCTACACTGTCTGCATAGGTAGATAGGTGCTCGGTAATTTCTTTATGATACTCAAAGGATTTATCGAGCTGTATGGCATTCTCTTTCAATTCATTATGCAGCATGGTTACAGCCTGTCTTTCTATCTTTTTAATTTTGGCCTCTTCTCCCTGTTTGGTTAACCAAAAGGCGAAATAAACACTGCTAAAAATGAAAATAAATTCAATAGAATAATTGATGATGTTTTGTTTAAGCTTAATTTTCACTTCGATTGAGAAAGAATTGAATCAAAAAAATATAGGCTTAAATTAATCAAAAAAAGATATTTGAGACACTTTCGCTATCAATTTCAAAAGCTAATGAAAAAATTTCTCCTACTTCTGCTGTTTCAAATCTCATGTATTTATTGTTATGCGCAAGCTTTTCAAAATGGATTAATCCTACCTTCGAGCTCTTTCGCATCAGAAGATAATTGCTGTATTTATTCACCAACAAAAGGTTTTAAAGTTTATGATGCACCCAATGGTAAGCACATAGGTGTTTTAAAACTTAAAGACAATTTCAAAGTAGATGATCAAACACCGTATAAACTATATTTCTTTGCTTTAACAGGAGAAGAATCTGAACCTATAGCAATTGAAAACTTTAAGGAAATTAGTTACGAAATTTGGGCTATCTCATATTTCGAGAGAGAAGGAGATTTTGTAAGAGTGGTGAACAAAGACGTAGCTTATTGGCTGAGTAAAAAAGAAATTGAAGCTGATGGTTTTGCTCTTATAAACTGGCAAGAATTCTTGAACCAAACAGCCGGAAGCTTAATGGGCCTTTATGCCAACGATCCGGGTCTAAATTTAAGAAAATTACCAGATGTAAGCTCCGAAAAGCTCATAGGAATGAGTGGTGATTTATATGAGATTACTCCTCTCAATGAAAATAAAGGCTTATGGACAAGAGTGAAAGTGATAAAGTATAGAGAACATCCCTGTGAGAACTCTTTGAGCAAAGAAGAAAATATAGAGTTTGAAATAGAAGGATGGATAAAAATAATGGATGAATCTGGTTTGCCCAATGTTTGGTTTTATAGTCGTGGTTGCTAAAAATTTTATTAATTACCATTTGGTAATTGATAGCTAGGTTGTATCGAGCATCATTGTATTGTTAAACTTTAATACTTCAATGATGCAAAAACAAGATATAGTGCTCTTAACTGGTGTTACTGGCTTTTTAGGTTCACATACCACCATTCAATTATTAGAAAAAGGCTATAAGGTAATTGGTACTTTAAGAAAGATGCAACGTGCAAGCGATATGCTTTCCGTAATAGGTACGCACACTGCTAATTTCAAAAACCTGAGTTTTGTAGAGGCAGATTTAACTGATGAAAACATCTGGTTCGAAATTACTAAAGGGGTAGATTATATCCAGCATGTAGCTTCGCCATTTCCGAGAGTATTGCCTAAAAAAGAAGAAGACCTCATTTTACCAAGTAAAAATGGAACACTCAACATTTTGAAAGCTGCTGCTGCAAATGGAGTAAAAAGAGTGGTGTTAACTTCGTCTTCTGGTGCAATGATTTACGGTAAATCGAAGCAGCAAAGGAATAGCACTTTTGACGAATCTGACTGGACTAATATTGCAAACAAAAAAGACAGCACACCTTATTTCCGCAGCAAAACCATTGCAGAAAAAGCAGCTTGGGATTTTATAGAAAAAGACACTTCTGGTTTAGAGCTGGCAACAGTTTGTCCGGGTGCTATTTTAGGTCCAGTACTAGAAAAAGATTTTGGCACTTCTGCGAATATTGTCATCAAAACAATGGATGGTAGCTCACCAGCAATTCCAGATATTGGGTTCGATGTGGTGGATGTTCGCTCAGTTGCAGACTTACTTATCAGAGCGATGGAATTGCCTCAGGCTGCCAACAAACGCTACGTGGGTTCAGCGGGATATTTAAAGTTTAAAGAAGTAGCCTCAATTGTTAAGCAGGCTTACCCAAATAGAAAGGTGCCTTCCATGGTAATTCCAGATTTTATGGTAAAGCTTTTTGCCAATATTGATAAGTCTCTTAAGCCAATTTTAATAGATTTAAGTGTTGAAAGAAAAGTAGATAACTCTCGTGCTAAGCAAGAATTAGGGTGGAATCCGATATCGAATAGAGAAGCAGTTTTATCTTGTGCAGAAAGTGTAATTAAACAAGGAATTGTAAAATAAATAGATCATGAACGGACTTCATAGAGCAATGAGTTTTGGAGGTATTTTACCTCAACAGAGCATAGATTACGTGGTCGATCATTTTAAACCTTTATCGCTAAAGGCGAATGAGAATTTTCAAAGTCATGGAGTAGTTGCTCATGAAGTCGGTTTTGTTCTTGAAGGTGTATTGCGCAACTTTAGCTATAGTAAAAATGGAGATGATGTTACTAAATACTTCATCAGGCAAAATCAATTTGCGGTAGATTTAGAAAGTTATTACAGCCTTAAGCCCAGTGAAACCATTTTGCAGGCTGTTGTAGATGCTCAATTACTCGTAATAAAAAGACAAGTTTGGGATAGGTTAAATGAAGAAGTTCCCAAATTATATATTCTCACCAAAAGCTTAACTGAAGCAACATTGCTTAATAAGATCAAAGACAATGATTTTTTAAATTTTGGTACAGCAAAAGAGAAGTATTTAGAATTTGTAAATCGTTATCCTGAATTAGTAAAAACAGTTCCTCAGCAATATATCGCATCATATCTCAAAATAACTCCTCAATCTTTAAGTAGAATTCGAAAAGAACTGGCAAAAAATAATATTTAAATACTTGTGCGACTATACAAGAATGTGTAAATTTTTTAATTAAAATTAGCTTAATCATTTCTTAACTCTGTATTTCCACCAGCCATAGGTAATTCTCCTAAATTGCCGGTATTTGCCATATTTCGGTTGATATTTTATACAAGGAATATTTCACGAATCATTTATGCAACATGGTTGCATTTAAGAATAATACTTCTTTAGTTTGTGACTAAGCAAATATCGTATTGAAACTATCACAAGTATTTAAATGAAATTTTACAAAAACTTATTATGCCTACCAGAAGAGGATTTATCAAACAATCAGGAATTATCAGTCTTGGCTTTATGGGTTTGCAGCAATTTGCCTGTACACCTGCTACCCAAAAAGAGCAAATTGAACAAGTTGGATATGGAGCAATGCTTAAAGATGTAGATGGTATTTTGAATCTACCAAAGGGATTTAGCTATAAAATAATATCCCAAATGGGAAACAAAATGTCTGACGGATTTTACTTACCGGGTTTGTCTGATGGTATGGCAACTTTCTCAGAAAATGGCAAAACTCTACTAGTAAGAAATCACGAACTTTCTCCGGGAGATATGGAAAGAAGTCCTTATGGCAAAGATGGAGAGTTCTTATCTAAGCTTGATAAAAGCTTGATATACGATTTTGGGAAAGGGGAGAAAATAAGTGTAGGAGGAACTACAACTGCAGTTTTTAATGAAAAATCACAAAAGGTTGAAACGGAATATTTGAGCTTAACTGGTACAATTAGAAACTGTGCAGGTGGTCCAACACCTTGGGGCTCTTGGATAACTTGCGAAGAGACACAAACCAAAGCAGATGATATTATAGAATTAGACCACGGCTATAATTTTGAAGTAAAAGCGACTTCTAAAATTGGTTTGCAAAAAGCCATTCCTTTAAAAGCAATGGGTCGCTTTACGCATGAGGCAATCGCTGTTGATCCAGCAACAAGTATTGTGTATCAAACGGAAGATGCTGGCGATGCCATTATTTATCGATTTATACCAGAAAAGAAAGGAGATTTAACCAAAGGTAAATTACAAGCACTTTGCATTATAGATCATCCTTCTTATGATACACGAAACTGGCCAGACCTCACAACAGAGCCTTTTCCAAGAAATCAGCCTTTTAAAGTAACTTGGATTGATCTTGAAGATATCGATGCACCAGAAAGTGATTTAAGATTAAGAGGATATGAAAACGGTGCAGCCAGATTTGCTAGAAGTGAAGGTATGTGGTACGACAATGGAGAATTATACTTTGCTTGCACAAACGGTGGCAAACAAAACAATGGGCAGATTTTTAAATATTTACCAGGCCCTTACGAAGGTACAGATCGTGAAAATGAGCAGCCTGGTACTTTAGAGTTATTTATAGAATCTGATGATGCAGATATCTTAGAGCACGGTGATAACTTAACTATTTCACCTTGGGGAGATGTAATTATCTGTGAAGACAAACCTGCTACTCCAAAAATTGTTGGTGTTACACCAAAAGGTCAGTTATACACTTTAGCAGAAAATATTGGTTTCAAATCGGAGTTCGCCGGAGCTTGTTTCTCTCCAACTGGTGATACACTTTTTGTAAACATTCAAGGCCCGGGTTTGACAGTCGCAATTCAAGGGCCGTGGAAAAACAAAATAATCAGTTAAAAAGCATAAAATTTTGTACATACTGGAAGCTTCTGTTAATAAACAGGGGCTTTTTTTCTTGTAGGCAATGTTATCTTAAGTTGCTTATTTTCTCTTTTAAACTTATTCACAATAATGAATCTGAAAATCTCATTTTATAACAAAGGGTGATTCTACTAATTAAAGTACATTAATGTAATATGAGTTACGAGATAGCAGTAGTTAACCGCGATTTTGCTATGAAATGCAGGGAAGAAGACATGGATTTAGGAAAAGTTATGGAAGAATCTCCAGAGATGATTCCAGACTTAGATGAGGCCTCAATTAGAGTAATTAAGCAGTTTCTTTTATTTCAAGATAATTATGAGATTCAGTCAGAAACTTCTAATGAGACTATTTTCCGACATAAAGCTGAAAAATCTGTACATGTTAATTTAGGGAAGAAGATTGTTTTTTTTAAGTCATCCAAATCGGAGACTTGGACAATCCTCAGCACTACTGCATTGGTCACTATAGAGCCGGGGTGTAACATTATGAGATTCGATTTTCAAGATGGACATTGGGGATAATTTGACAAATAGATTTTAAATATTAGACTTGAGAAAATTTAACCTAATATTTAAAGTCTCCATATTTTATGCTAGAAGATCAGGAAAAATACCTAGCACTTTTCCGAAAATCAATAGAAGCTTTTCATCCAGTATCAGATACTTCCTTTGCCAAGTTTATTGAGTTAGTGAGATTAAAAACCTTTACAAAAGGAGAGCAGATTTTAATGAAAGGGCAAACTGCTAAAAAAATCTATTTTATATGCGAAGGTATTTTAATATCTCAATGGATAGACGAACTGGGCAATGTTCACATAAAAAACTTTTTCTTAGAAGGAGCTTTTGCTGGTTCTAAAGTATCTCTTTTACAAGAGACCAAATCTGAGTTTAGTATAGAGGCAGTTACAGATGGTGTTATAATTGAAATGGATTATAGCAAATACAAAAAGATGATTTACGAAAATGATGATTTAAAGAATTTTTACATTCACTATTTAGAACAGAAGTGGGTGATCGAAAATGAAAAACGACAAATATCTTTCGCCGCACAAAATGCCACAGAGCGCTATTTAAGCTTTCTTCAAAACTATCCAGATTTACAAAACAGAGTTCCTCAACGATTAATAGCCTTGTATCTTGGTATTACACCTACACAATTGAGTCGCATCAGAAAAAGTATATAATTAAAAAGCATCAACATATGTAAAGGCTTAAGGGAAATATGAGCTTTAGCTTTGCCATATGAATCAGATAACATTATTATTTCTCGCATTTGCTGGTGGTATCTTCTTAGCCATACAAGGTGGATTTAATGCACAATTAGGTGTGTTGCTTCAAAATCCATTATTGGCATCATTGGTTGCCTTTTTTTGCAGCGCTTCATTTGCATTTCTGGGACTTGCATTCAGCATGAAAAACTATCCAACAGTTGACCAACTTAAAGAAATCCCGCTGTATTTATGGTTTTCAGGTGCACTTTTTAGTGTTTTGGGAATCAGCCTTTATTATTATACAATCCCAAGATTAGGCATTTCCACCATGATTTCATTCGGATTGAGTGGACAGCTTATATTTTCTGTAATAGCAGGACATTTTGGTTGGTTTGGGATGCCTGCAGAACCAATAGTTTATAAAAAGATAATAGGCGTAACCGCTATGATTTTAGGAATTGTCTTAATTAACAAATAGAATGATGGATTTAATTAAAGAGAACAAAGATAATCTTACCGCGCTTTGGAAACTTGCAGGTAAAAAGGCTAATGCCTTTCATACAAATAATAAGTTTGATTTGGTGTCTGTAAATTATTCGGAATGGCCCAATAGGCTATGGTTTCATGAAGCTATTACGGAAGAAAGTTTGAATACAGCCATGTCAAACTTTATTGATGCTCCTTCTAAACTGATTGTTCCTTACTGGAATATTTACAAAAGTAAGACAGAGCAATTACTTGTAAATCAAGGATTTAAAGTTCAGTTTGGGCAAGTTGGTATGTCTCTAAAGTTGGAAAAACCTTTTGATTTTCAACCTCATCTTAAACTCAAAATAGTTGAACATGAAAGTTCAGCAGAGTTGTGGTCTAAATTGTTTAAGTCAGCTTTTAACTATTTAATTCACCCTAAATTATTGATGCTTTGCAAAGAAGAAATCAATTTTTTTATTGCTTATGCTAAAGATCAACCAGTAGGTACAGCTGCATTATTTAGCAATAATAAAAAGGTTGTAGGTATTCATTCAGTGGGAGTAATTCCAGAAATGAGAAGGAAAGGATATGCAGAAGATATTATGCTTCAATTGTTGAATCTAAGTATCGAAAGCAAATATGAATATACTACGCTGCAAGCATCTGTAATGGGTAAAGGCTTGTATTTGAAGCTTGGCTTTGTAGAACAGTTTGAAATTAGAAATTACGTGTACAATCCAAATTAATTTCACATGCAATTATTAGAAAATTTAAAGTGGCGATATGCTACCAAAAAATTTGATCCGAATAAAAAAGTCCCAACAAAAGATATTGCAAAACTTAAAGAAGTGATCAGACTTTCTGCATCTTCTTATGGTTTGCAGATGTATAAGGTGTTAATTATTGAAGATCAAAAACTGAAAGAAAAACTCAAACCTGTTTCTTGGAATCAAAACCAAATTACAGATGCATCACACCTGTTTGTATTTTGTAGCTATACCTCAGTTTCAGAAGCTTATATTAAAGAACATATGAGTTTGATAGCTGATACGCAAAGCAAAAACATTCAAGACTTACAAGGATATGGTGATTTTGTATTAACTAAGCTTTCAGAAAAATCTTCGGCTGAGCAGCAAACTTGGTTAGAGAAGCAAACTTATTTGGCAATGAGTAATTTGTTAGCGGCATGTGCAGAGCTCAAAATTGATGCATGCCCAATGGAAGGTTTTGAAGTAGACAAGTACAATGAAATTTTAGGTTTAACTGAAAAAGGGTTAAGCGTTTCGCTTATCGCCCCTATAGGTTATCGCGCTAAAGATGATTATGCACAGTTTTCACTTAAAGTAAGAAAACCAGTTGAAAAATTGTTTGAGTTGTTATAATAGTAATTTAATTAAATGAAAAAGCATTCAATTAAATCAATAATTGAATGCTTTTCAATATTTAAACAGCTAAGCTTATTGCCCTAAAACTTTAGCATCTATAAAAAATGCACTGTAAATATTTATATCGTGGTCTGAGCTAATAAACTCATCTGTAACTGTATTTACTCTTAATTCAAAGTTGTCTTTTTTGATGTATTCCTTCAAATCTTCATCAGAAACATCTAAACTTATAGCAGCACCAACGTCCTCTGGAACCTCATCTAAATAAGCTATTTTTGTTTCTTCTAAACCTTCTGCAGCTATGTAAACACTAATTGATTCTAAAAAACTAAAATCACTTTCTGTTGGCGATTCAATTGTGAGATTCAATGTAGTAAGTTTAATCTCTTCAATCATGTCTTTTCTGGTATCATTTACAGCAAAAGTTGATTCTGAGTTGGTTTCTACATCAGGAGACATAACATCAAATGGCAAGTTTATACCAGTAGAAGATGGAATAGTTACTGTGCTGTTATAATCCATATTAAACTGTGTAAGTTTGTCAATTTCATCACATGCAGCGCTAAATAGCAAAAGTAATAGTAGTGTATAAATTCTCATGTAAATAGGTATGTTAATATATAAATGTGGATGCTAAAAACGAGTCAAGTTTTTTTTAATTGTTTTAATAAAATACATTTCAGACTCACTGGCCGCTGTGCTTCTCCAAAAAAACGATAATTGGAACATTTCACATTCTTCAAATTTTATTTCTATTACTAAGTATGTTATATACCTAAATTGGTATTTTTTGCACAGTCAGTTTTGGGGTCTAAACATTTTTATAAACTTCTTAATTAATATAAGTAGTGAAGTGAGAATGACGGAATTACTCCAATTTTGTATTTAAAATCTTTTGTATTTTGCTTTAGATTGAGATTCTTCCAAACTCAGAAATTTTTTAAAGTAGCATTGTGGTAAGCTATGTTATTTTTCCTCCAAAAATTTTATTAATTAAAATTTGTAATGTGATGGCAAATGTAATTATATCATGATTGGTATTTATTTTATCACGATTAGTTTAAGTATTCTAACAACCCGTAGACTTTAAATTATTATTATTATTTTAATACTTTTTAGTGTAATTTTAAGCTGAGTAAACAGCTAATGTCTTTGTGATTACTCTTATCTTACTTAACTATCGTCTTAGTTTTCAAGTTGGTGATTTTGCATTGTTTAGTGCTTAAAAAGCTTAATTGGACAATTTTGACTTTCACTTAAATTAATATTTACAAATTCTTGAAGCGATGGAAAATGAAATAGTAAGGCTTATTTCGAAATTTATACCATTAACTGAACATGAAATTACAGCGGTTACAGAATGTATACCTGTAAGAAAATATAAAAAAGGTACAATTCTACTAAGAGAAGGTCAAATAGCTACAGAATGCTATTTCAATTTAAAAGGAATAGTAAGACAGTATTATTTGTTTGATGGGGAAGAAAAAACCACTTATTTTTTTACTGAAGAAGAATCTATTGCATCTTTAACCAGCTATGTAAATAAAGTACCAGCAAATCACTACTTTTCATGTGTAGAAGATTGTACGCTTGCCGTACTTACATATGAGCACGAACAAGAGCTTTGTAAGAGAGTTTCTAAATTTGAGACTTTGTGTAAATATTCAATTGAAGGAGAATTTGGTAAACAACAACAAGTACTCTCAAGTTTTATAATGCATTCGCCCAAAGAAAGATACTTACATTTGCTCCAAACCAGACCAGAATTGATGAATCGCGTACCGCAACATCAGTTGGCAAGTTATCTGGGTGTTAAGCCTGAGTCGCTTAGCAGAATAAGAAAAAGGATTGCTACTGAACACTAGTTTGAGAAACAGCTATTTTTTCTGAGACTGCATAAATAGTAACTTCTTCCATTTTACCACGAAGCGGAATATTTCCCATTTCTTCAATTAAAAAACTATTCGGAAAAAGTTGCATCTTAAGAGTTTCAGAGATGAGTATTCCTTGTTGAAAGTGATTACACTTACCTTGTATTCTTGCAGCAGTATTTAATGTATCGCCATGGTAAGCAATTTCTTTTTTAATTGAACCCACTTCGGTTACAGTTACAATTCCTGAATTAACCCCAGCTTTAAAGAACGGCAAACAATTATATTTTTCCTCGTAATAAGCTTTACGTTTTAATAGCTGATTATTATAATTAAAATATGCCTGAATGCAATTATGCTTTCTCAAACCATCTTTTAATTTCCAAGTAAGTATTACTTCATCACCTACATACTGGTAAACAGCAGCCTCATTTTCAATTACCACACTTAAATCGTTAAAACAATCTTGTATAAGCATGCTATATTTTATATGTCCCAATTTTTCGGCTAACTGGGTTGACGATTGCAGATCGAGAAACATAAAAATTCGCTCTTCTTCGTGCGGGTAATAGAATTTGCCCTGTAGCAATTTACCTAGATTTCTTGGCCCTAGCATTAAATCTATTAATGTTAACATGGTAAAGAAAATATCAACCGTAATGATATATAAATATACAGGTAGGCTACCTTCATCAAAAGCAAATTCCATTAAATCTGTCTTTAAATCGAGATAGGTAATGCAAATGAAATAGGCTAATAATATAAGCGTCCAGATAAAAATTACGCCATATATCACTCTTAGAATCAATAATTTCTGAATAGAGGTTTTTCTATAAACTCTCTCCAAAGTTATAATTTGGGCCCCACCAGAAATTACACCACAGATTGGTCCTAAGATCAAAGAAATAAGTACACTATATAACAAGCCGGGATCAAAACTACCCACTTCAATAGTTCCTACTCCTCGCACTATACACAGATAGATAAATGACAGTGTCCATCCAAAGATGTAGTTTTTAATGAGGTTCAACCTTTTTCTGGTTCTGAAATCCATTGATAAGTAGTATATCTGGCAACATTAAATTGATGAGATATACAAACTTAATCATTTTTTTATGATAGATAAAACTCAAAATTGGTAAATAAGAGAGTTTAATACGGACTAAATGAAACTACAACATTCCCCTTTTTTCTTCCAGTTTCAACATATTGGTGTGCATCTATTATTTCATCAACTGTGTAGATACTATCTATAATAGGTTTTAGTTTTCCTTCTTCTGTAATTTGCTTAAGAAATTGAAGCTGCTTTTTGTCTGGTTTCATAATGTCGCAGATGATTTTTTTAGAGCTACTAAACGAATTAATAATCATTTGAAGAATATGAAAAATCCCGAAACTACATAATACATATTTGCCTTTTGGTTTCAATATATTTTTGCATTGTGTATAGCTTGTTTTTCCGATCGTATCGAAAATAATATCATAAGATTCTGAGGATTTTGCAAAATCTTCACGAGTGTAATCTATCACTTTATTAGCCCCATTTAAGTTAGCCAGATTGATGTTGCTAGTGCTACAAACTGCTGTTACTTTTGCACCAAAGTATTTAGCTAATTGAACAGCATAAGTTCCTACACTGCCAGATGCGCCATAAATCAATACACTTTGTCCAGCTTCAATATTTGCTTTTTTAAGAAAATATAAGGAAGTTATAGCACCATTTGGAATTGCGGCGGCTTCATCAAAACTTAGGTTTTCAGGTTTGTTTAATAGAATGCCATCTTCTGGAATTGTTAAATATTCAGCATAAGTTCCTCCGCTAGTTTGATAGCCAAACACTGTATCACCGGTTCGAAATTTTGTTACAGATTTTCCGGTAGATTCAACTATTCTAGCAAATTCAAACCCCAGAATTTGATTTTTAGGTTTGGTTAACCCAAATGCTAATCTTATGGCAAAAGGTTCTCCTTTTCGTAGTTGCCAGTCTCCCGAAGTAACAGTTATGGCTTTCACCTGAATTAATACCTCATTGTCTTTGGGTTGAGGTTTAGCTATTTCTTTTAATTGCAGCACTTCAGGCTTTCCATATTTTTCGAAAACAACAGCATTCATGGTAGCGACTTCAGATTTAATAGCATTCATAATCATTCGAGTTGTTTGAGTAAATTGATGATGTAAAAGTATAAGTCTAGAATATGAGATGCATTGACTTTAGTTAAGAAAGGATGAATTTACTAAAATTGGGTATATTCAAACCTCCTAAAACCATTTAAAATGAATTGGAAAGCTTTTACTATATATTTTATCGGTCATCTGGTTATGTTTACAAGTCTAAATGTGTTTGTATTGGGAAATTCTTGGGGTAAGGCCTTGTTTCTATCTACATTAATATCTGTATTTGCTGGATATTGGAACTCAAGCAAACTTTCTAACAGGTTTCTAAATAAGTTGATTGATGTTGTTCTTAGGAATAAAAATTAACCTTTAAAATATTTATCTAACTTTGAGCTTTTTCAACCTCAAATGAATGATATTAAATGGCTTCAAAAGCACCAATCGTAAAATTACCAGCTTGGCTTTCTATTATACCTCAAATACTTTTTATCTCTCTACTTTTCTTTTTAGGACGGTTAATTGATGAAGAACAAGGCACTATTTACGGCTTAGTAGTTTATTTTATCATTTTCTTTTTTTTAAGAAATCTTATTCCCAAAGATCATAGAAAAGGAATGAAGCAAGTTAAAAAAGGCAATTTTGCAGAGGCTATTCCACATTTTGAAAACAGTTACGATTTCTTTACCCGCAACGAATGGATTGATAAATATCGAGTTATAACCATGTTGAGTTCAGGTAAAATGAGTTACAGAGAAATGGCACTTAACAACATCGCTTATTGCTATTCCCAAATCGGAAATGGGCAACAAGCAAAAGCTTATTACGAAAGAACTCTACAAGAATTTCCTGGAAGTGTTCTGGCCGAATCTGGTTTAAGAATGTTAGAATCTGTGGAAGAGAAGGAGTAAAATCACTCACTCTTCTCTTTCTCCTCAACTAGTTCTGGTAAATTGTTTTTGATGTGATTTTGTAAGTCTTCTAAGGAGTAAGAATTTAGGGTAGGGGCATCTAACCAAGTTGAAATAGCCTCACCTTCTTTTATAAAAACAGCGGGCAATTGCTCACCTTTTCTTTTGTATTGCTCTTCCCACTCATCTCGGTGGAGAAAGTGCATGGTAACTGGTGAATTATCGATAAACTCTTTCCAACTTTCTCTAATCGAAAATGTGCCATGCGTAATAGCACACAAACTGCAAGGATAAGTTTTTGGTGAAAATATCTTGTGCATAATATCCATGTAGCCATTCCATTTGCCAGAATCAGCATTGTAAACAAAGATCAGTTCTTTAGCCATTTTTCTAATAATTGTGTCTGAATTGAATTAAGTTGTAGGAACATTTTTAGGTTTCAATTTTTGAATATCATAATGCTTCTCAAAAAATTCATCACACCAAAGGCATACATTTTTTAGCTCACCACATCTTTTGCGTGCATGTGCTTCGCTAACTCCCACAGATTCGCCCATTTTATATGGATTGCCTTTGTCCAACATTTCAAAAACTGGGTTATCAGAAACCTTTTCCAAAATCTCAGCTACTTTTTGTATTCTAGCATCACCCAATGGTTCTTTGGTACCCGGGCAACAAGGATTTATTTGCCAAAGTTGTATAGAAATCTCTTGAGGAATTTGATCTCCACCATTTAAAAAACCAATGGCTCCAGATAGAATCGCACAAAAATTATGGTCGGGATCTTTCTTCCAGATGTTTTTTTGCAAAGCTCTGCCACGTGCCCAATTACCACCGAGCCACATATCTTCTGTAGCTCCCCAATAACCCCAACTCAAAGGGAAATTATGCAAATAGTTCTCTTTTTTAACCAGTGGGTCTTTTTCGTCGCCATTTACACCACGAGACTCAAACAAATCTGCCAATTGTATTAAACGACCACCAGCAGCTTTGTGGTAGCGATCTATACTGGCAATATCAAAGCGAGTGATTCCTTTTTCAATCA
This sequence comes from Chondrinema litorale, assembly GCF_026250525.1. Lineage (GTDB taxonomy): Bacteria > Bacteroidota > Bacteroidia > Cytophagales > Flammeovirgaceae > Chondrinema > Chondrinema litorale. The sequence continues at coordinate 227,767 of NZ_CP111049.1, read as the reverse complement.
ATGTATCTAGAATTTCTTCGGTGAGTAAATCGCCATTGGTTTGCAGCATTAACTGCGTATTATTTCCGTATTTTTCTTTGAGTTTATCTAGAATGAGATAAAGCTTTTTCTTCTCAGCAAGTGGCTCACCACCAGAGAGAATAAGCCTATCCACCTTGTCTGGAAGGTTATTAATAATCGCCAGACATTCTTCTTCAGTAATACGTTTGCCTTGTGGCCCAGATAGGTTATAGCAATGGTCGCATTGATCGTTGCAAAGCTGAGTAAACACCCAGTAGAGCGATTCAACGTGGTTATAGTCTTTATTTTTTTTCATATTGATGGTCGATAAGATTTTTCCAAAATTCAATTTCTTTTTCCACTCCTGAATCGGGACTTTGCACAAATTCGCTTACAGATTCATAGAGTTTAAGTGCACCTTTTTCCATTCGGGCGATTTGATTTCCCATTTTTAAAGCTTCTTTCAAATCGTGAGTCACAAAAAGGGCGGTGATATTATATTTTGCTCTCAGTTGGATAAACAAGTTTTGCATATCTTCTCTTGTCTGAACATCAAGACTGCTAAAGGGTTCATCGAGCAACATTATTTTCGGGTTAATAATTAAAGCCCTACCAAATGCTACTCGCTGTTTTTGTCCACCAGAAAGTTGATGTGGCATTTTATTTTTATGTGCTTGCAAACCCAATTGCAAAATCATTTCTTCGGTTTTAGAATTGATTGAAGCTTTATCGAGTTTGCGTACTTTCAATCCATAAGCAATGTTTTCAAACACATCCATATGTGGGAAAAGCAAAGCTTCTTGGCTCAGATAAACGACTTCTCTTTGTTGTGGAGGCAGACCTATTATATTATAATCGTTCACCAAGAAACAGCCGCTATCTGCTTTTTCTAATCCGGCCAGAATCTTTAACAAAGTAGTTTTTCCGCAACCAGATTTACCCAAAACACTCAAAGTTTGATTCGCCTCTAACGAAAAGCTCACTTGCTTTAAAACTGACTCGTTAGCATATGCTTTCGATATTTTATCTACCTGTATCACGAAAAATTACTTTGTTTTAAAAATACCCTTTGATTAAAAGCCAACAACAAAAGTGGCGGAAACACAAGCAGACAAGCCACAACTCCCGCCAAATGTGGATTCGCTTCTTTTACAAATTGCATGGTGAGAATAGTTAAAGTTTTCACTTTTCCGATGCCGGTTACTTGTGTAATTCCATATTCGAACCACGAAATAAGAAAGCATTGTGCAAAGCAGATGAAAAGCCAAGGTCTTGCCATGGGTATTAACACCGTTCGATACACATGCCAATTGGAAGCTCCTAAAGAACTTGCCTGAAAAGCAGTTTGCCTAATTCGGTTGTTCCAGAATGTAGCAAGGAATAGCACGCTATATGGCAATATAAAAATCATTTGTGCCAGAATTACTCCTGTGAGCATACCTGTTAATTTTAGCCATGCGAAATAAAACTGCAACATGGCACCAAAAACCACCGGAGCAATTAAGTATGGATAGTAAGCAAGCTGTAGCAATTGCTCAGTTTTCTTATTTTCAGTAATGAAACCAGAAACTATAAAACCAAAACTAGTAGCTATAGAGGCAATTAAAACGGCTATTACAAGAGAAAGCATCAAGCCAGAAAGCACATCATTGTTTGTGAAAGCTTCCAACCAGTTTTTAAGGCTGAAATGAGCATCCCAAAGTTGTGGATATTGCCATTGCACCGTAACAGACAAGCTGATGATGGTTACCAAAGGCATCAGCAAAGAGACAATCACTATTATGTATGCGATTCTTTTCATGAGCCTGAAATAGTTTTTCGGTTTATGCTTAGAAAGAAAGTAGTGATTGTGATTACGAGTAAAGTGTAAACAACTGCCATCGCATGCCCTTGTGGAATATCTTGCAAACTAAAACCTTTAATTTTCTCGGTTATAAATACAGTTACCACTCTTGGCGATGATCTTCCTAGCAGCAAAGGAACTTCGTAAGTCCCCATCAAAAAAATGCCATACAATACGATTAATGGGCTTGATCTCATCAAGATTACTGGGGCAAATACTTTTCGGAAAAAGTAAAAGCCGGAAGCTCCTAATGTGAGAGAAGTTGCCATTAATTCATCTAGCCTCTCTTTTTTTACTTGATTGATAAAGAGTAAGGTAAATAAAGGAAACACCATAAACACATGCGCTGCCAAAATTCCAATAGAAGCAAAATCATTCACCAGTCTGGGGAAATCTTCTAGTTGTTCAATCAAACCTAATTGGTAAAAAACTCTAGAATAAATTCCTGTCGGACTCAATAAATGATACATGGCAAATGCAGCCACTAAAGGTGGAAAACATAAAGGCAGAAACAACATAGCTTTGAGCCATTTTACTTGTGCGGAATTTGTTTGCCACCATGCTAAAACCAATGCAGGCAAAAGAATTAAAATCAGAGAAATAATGGTGAGAAAGATCGTATAAAATAAGCTACTTATACCATCACTTTCTGTGAAAAGCATTTGCCAGTGTTCTATAGTAAATCCTTTGCTCAATATGCCAGTTAAGCCGAAGCTATACAATAGTGAATAGCCAAAGCCGAACAGCAAAGGAGTTGTTGTGATGAGTATAAAAATGGCAATAACGATCTTTCTTTTCATCTTACTGATTGATTACTTCTTTTCTAAAATCTTCAAAAAGCTTCATCATGTATTCTGGTGCGGGTTCTTTTAAAGCCAAAGGCTGAATATCTACTCTTGGTGGAGAATTCTCTCTACCCGGAATTTCATTAAACTTCTTTTGCCATTCTTCTGGAAGTTTATCAATCGAAAGCACTGTGCCATCTCCCCAAACTTGCGGTTGCATTTTCTTAGCTTGCGCTTCTGGAGAAATTAAAAAGTTGCAAACCACCATCGCTGCATTTTTATTCCCAGCATGTTTTACAATGCCGAGATAATGTGAGTTTTGGATAGAGCCTGTTTCTGGCACATAAGCGCGACTTGTTTCAGCAAAAACTTGCTGCTGAATTTTATTATCCACTTCGCTATCGTTGTTGCTCATGGTAAACCAAAGCTCTCCACTGGCAAATAGTTGATGCATTTGGGCTACAGAAGCAGGAAAAGTTTTTCCCTCATTCCAGAAATAAGGTTTTATTCGGTTGATGTAATCCCAAAGCTTTTTGCTAAGCTGTTCGTATTTTTGTTGATCGAACTTTCCATCTAAAGAACTTGCGCCTCCTGCCAAGTGAATGAGCCAAGACTTCAGCAAAGTCATTCCTGTAAAGTCGTTGCCAATCGTAAATTTTCCAGGGTTGGCTTTTACCCATTCTTCTAATGCTTCCATTGTGAGTGGTGGATTTTCTACCTTGTCTGAATTATAGATGAAAGCCATTTGGACATTGCCCCATGGGCATTCGTAGCCGGCCACTTGCTGCTGAAAATCGATACTGATAAATGGATTATTCCAATCGATATATTGATTGTTGGGTAGCTTTTCAGTGAAAGGGCCATACAAAGCATCTATCTGGCGGAGTTGGTAAAAAGTTTCTCCATTTATCCACATCATATCTACTTCGCTGGTTTCATTACCTGCTTGTATTTCAGTCATCAAAGTATTTACAATATCGTTGCCTTGCCCACCAATTACATTTAGTGTTATATCATATTGATGTTTCACTTCAGGCACTACATAACCTTGTATGTATTTGTTGATTAAAGGATCACCTTGCCACATCATAAAAGTGACCGTTTTTCCTTTTGCATCTTGTAAAACTTCTTCCCAAGTATTGGCTGTTTCTGGCTCTTCCTTTTTGTTGTTAGAAGAGCAAGCAAACAAGGTGAATGTTGTGAGTAAGAAGTATATAGATTTTTTGAAAGTCATTATTTAGTATGTCGTAGTTTAGAATAAATATCTTGCAGAAAACTGGATTTGGCGTGGTGGAGCAGCATTTTTTCTTACAATTACTCCACTTGCTGTTGATCCAGTTTGAATTTGATTGCTTTGTGTCGCATTGTTGCTGTATCCACTCAAGTTTACTGTATTAAACAAATTGAATACATCAGCTCTTAACTCTAATTTAGAATTCTGCACACCTAAAGGAATCTGGTATTGTATACCCAAATCGAATGTATTCGACCAAGGCAATCTATCGCTGTTTCTAGATTCTCCCGGATAGCGATCGCTATTACCTACATAGGCATCACCAAATGCACTTCCATCACCATTTAAATCATTGGTTGTGCCGCCAATTAAATTGCCATTGCTATCTATAATGTAGTATAAACTTCCATCGGGAACGCGGTTAATTGGCTGGCCACTTTGTAGTAACATTGCCACTGTTGCAGTAAAGTTTTTAAATGGATAATAATTGAAAATGGTGTTGATGATGTGTGTACGATCGTTGATGGATGGTCCCCATTCTGCTTCGAAATTGTTTGCATCCATCGCTCTAAAGTTGATATCTTCCGTATCGTTTTCTAGCCTAGATAATGTATAAATGATTCTGTAAGCAAAATTATCATCACCTCTTTCTTTTTGAAGATTGAAGCTTGCTGCGATATATTCCGAAGTTCCTGCCGTCTCTGTAATTACTACGCTTTTAGCCACTCCGCTTCTTTGTTCTCCATCTATAATCGCATAGTTTCCATAAATCGGTAAAGCTCTGGTGCTATCAGCAGTGGAAGACCAACGAGCAGTATTTCCAGCAGCCACAGCATCCCAAGCAGATGGCGCATTGAGGTTTCTAGTTCTAAACAGGTTCTTAGATTTGTTGTAAACCACATCCACATAAAACAATTTGTGCTCGTCTATTTGGTATTGGTAACCCAAAGAAAACTGATGAGTATAAGGATTGTCGTAACCGTTTGGATTTAGAATTCTTCTTTCATTACTAAAAAGATTTCTCTGGCTAGCATAAGTTTCTGCACTTGGCCCTTCTAGGTAACCAAAAGGCAAACCGGCATTATTGCTTTCTCCCACAGTTAGGTTTCCATCAAAAGTAACTCGTTCAATATCAGTATCTTCTGGCAAAATACCTTGATCGATAAAGTATTGAATTTCAGCTTTAAAATCATCGCCTGTATTGTTTTGTTGCAATGCATCACTGTAAACACTATACAAGATTTTATCATAGAAAAGTCCGTAACCACCTCGAATACTACTACGGCTACTTAACTGATAATTAAAGCTGAATCTTGGAGCTAGGTTGTTATAATCGCCTGTTGCACTACCACCTTTTGAGAGGTTGTCATAATCGTATCTTAAGCCTAAAGTTAGATTGAGTTTCGGTGAAGCAGCAAACTGATCTTCTGCATAAAAACTAAAAATATTTTGCCTTGTACCATAACTAGCAGGTCTTAACTCTACACCATAACTTATCACAGTTGCTGTAGATGGAATATCATTTACATCTAAACTAGCTCCTAGATTTTGTGCACTTATAGCATCCAGTTCACTTTGAGTGAGCTGTACTGTATAACTTCCGTTTGGGTTTCCTCCACCATATAATAAATGGTTAGCAGAGATTAATTCTGCACCAAACTTAAAAGTGTGTTTGCCTTTGTACACATTCAATTTTTCTTGAAGTTGGAAAGTGTTTTCGTGCGAATCGAAAATGTAACCCGGATTGCCTAAAACAGCTATGGTGCTACCAGTTGGGTCAAGTACTGTAACATCTGGACTGTCTGGATTTAAAGGGTCTGCATAATTCCAGCGAAAACGTGAATATTGTACATTGCTCTCAAACACAAAGTTATCGCCCAGCAACACGTTTTGATTGGCAATAAGAATTGAGTTTCTGTCTTGGCCATTGGCTGCCGAAGGGAAAGTAACGCCACCACTTAAACCACCAGCTTGCCTGTCTAAAGTAACCAGACCAAGGTTTGCTCTTAGAGAAGATTTGAAACTTTTTGACCAGTGGTGATCTAACTTGGCTGATAAATAATCAAAGGTATTTTCTCCACGAACTTCTTCATAAATTCCTAAAACAGGAGAGCTTAAAATATTATCTTTTAAGTCTGTAGTATGCTCGTAGTTTAGATAGTAAAAAGTTTTATCTTTTGTGATAGCTCCACCCAAACCAAAACCAGCCTGATAGCGCTGAAAACCTTGTTTTACTTCATTACCAGATAAATCGCGAAGTGTATAGGGAGTTTCTGCATCTATTACTTCTCCTGGTCTGGTTACAAAGAAAACTTCGCCTTCAAAGTCATTAGAACCAGATTTAGAGGTGATGTTGATTACTCCGTTTCCTGTGTTACCGAATTCAACCGAATAGTTATTGGTAAGCACCGTTACATTTTTTACAAAGCCGATAGGAATGGCAAATTTTTGTCCACCAAGAAAGCGCTCGTTATTGTCCATTCCATCAATCATGTAATTGTTGAATAAGCCATTGGCACCATTAATACTCACATTCGGCGCCTCAGGGAAAAAGCCTGTTGCCTGGCTTACATTTGGTAACCTATAAAGCATTCTGGTAATGTCGCGACCTTCTACTGGTAATTCTTGAACTTTCTTAATGCTCATCTCAGAAGCTACTTCCGCATTTACTGTGTTAATGGTGGTAGCTGGTGTAGAGGTGATTACTACTTCGTCTAGTGTTTGTTCTTTTTGTGGTGGTAAAACTAGTGTGATACTTCTATGTGCATTGGCTTTTAACTGAATGTCTTTGGCTTCGCTTGATAAGTATTCACTGTTCTCGTTGGTGTAAATTCTGTAAGCACCATTAAGTGATAATCCTCTAAAAATAACTTTACCAAAGTTGTTGGTTGTCAATGAGTTAGTATATCCAATTTGTGGATTTTCTATCAATACTTCTACATCAGCAATGGGTTTCCCATCGTATGGATTTAAGATGTTTACTTCCAAATCTGTTTGTGCAAAAGCGGTAGTAAAGGATAAAATGAATAAGGTAAAAATATATATTTTCATTCGAATGTTTTAATAAGCAAAAAATAGATAAAGGCAGACCTAGCTATCATATTCAATGAAGAGCATTGAAAATAGCAGATCGTTTTGCTTGTGTTTTGGCAAGCAAGAAAACTATGTGAGAATTAGAAATTGATTATTTGAGAATAAATAATCTTAGACTGAAAGGGGAGGAGCTCTCGAAGATTTTTTAGAAATGAAAAGAAACTCATTAATCTGTTCATTTAGAATTGTAGCAAATTCACTTAGACTATTAAACAGATTTAATAAGAGCTTGAGAAATGGATTTAAACTAACTGTGAGACTAGCAACTTTTAAAATTCTTTTTAGTGAAGCCTCATCATCAGCATCAGTAAGTTCTGCAAGAATTTCTGCAACTTGGTTTTGTTGGTTGAAATGCTGTTTTACTGCAAAGAAAAGGTTTGCTTTTCTCCAAGGCAGATTTAAAAATGATACTTTATCAAAATCATTTTTATGCATCCCAAGCAGATAAAAACCACCATCGGCAGAAGGCCCAATTACTGGCTTATTATTATTTAGCTGCTTAGCTGTAAATTGTAAATGCTCAGCATTTAGTTGCGGCGAATCATTACCGATTACAATGATCGATTGATAACCTAATGCAAAAACATCTTCACTTGCATTCCAGAGTTTTTCACCAAATGAATTGCCTCTTTGTTTGGTTTCATCCATCAAAACCAAATTAATTCCTGCTGCTTTTACAGTAGCTATTGCATGCTTATTAAGCGCAGAAGCTATTTGCGTATTAAGCTTTTTGCCTTTCCCAATAAATTTTTTAGATGTTGCTTCTTTTTTGCCAGAATTAGCAAAAAGCAAAACCGCAGTATTTTTTTGTCTCTGCGTTTGAGGTTTTATTGCAACAAGTAAATTATCCTTTTCACTTTCCATCTTAATGGCATTTCCGGTTCTTTCAAAAAATTAAAACCGGTTTCGGTTAAACTTAAATCATTTCTTCTACAGCAGCTAAAATTATTGTTTTAACAGTTTAGTGAAATGATTGTTAGTTTATCCCCCTTTAGATTTACAGGAAATACTTTGTCGCAATTGCAGGAGGAACTGTAAGTAGTTTTTAATAGTTCCCAAAATCCTCTAAAAACTTTCAAAATCGAAGATTTTTTTAGAATTGCGTCAATCCTATCATTTCACTTCCACAATTATAGAGCTTTCAAATAGAATAGAAAACATTCGCGAGCTAATCGAAACCGAGATAGGAATTATTGCCAACACAAAGGGAATTCTTGACTAACAGCTAGGGCTCTTTCAACTCCAACTTTGTACTCGAATCTACAGCACTAAATATTAATTGAAACTTTAAACTTTAATTAAATCTTTATGAAAAAAAATTTAGCATTTGGTCTTTTATTATTAATGAGTCTCTTCTCAGTACAGTTGTTTGCTCAAGAAGTAGAAACCATCAAACTTACTCAAACAGAAGGTGCTTTTGAAACGGAGAGCCTAACACTTAAAGAAGGAACTTACATTTTTGAAGTAACAAACCAAGGTGTAGATCGCGAATTGGGATTTGTATTAGCTCCCAAAGGAAAAACAGATATGGAGTTTCACATTAAGGATGCTTATGTGCAAAATGCCATTAAGAAAGGAGAAACTTCAAGTTCTAAAGAAGTAACATTAAAAAAAGGGGAGTACGTGTACTTCTGTCCACTAAACCCTACACCGCAATATACACTGATTGTTGAATAGATAATTGTTGTTCGTGTTTTGTAAATAGCCAGCTTGGATAATTTTTAACCAAGCTGGTTTTTTTGTTTTAAGATTATTGAACTTCTACTGCTCCCAAATCGCATGCAGAGCCTACAGGTCTTGGTAAATCTCTTTGGTCTGTAGCCAGACAACTCATGGCTGTACCAGCATCAATCAACGGACTTCCAGGCATAGGAATGTACACTTTTGTATCTCGTGAGACAGACAATGTTTTTATCATTGGGTTACCATGAATAATATCTGGTCCAGTGAAAGTTTGATCACCAACAAAATTTACACTTTCTGATATATATCCGATATTAACAGTTAATCCGCCTAAATCTCCTCCAACTGGGTTTTTAGCAATCACTGTATTTTCCATATGGGCAAATCCAAATTCGAAATGCATGCCTCCTCCAGCTCCTGAATCATAATCTTGGTGAGCTTCATTATTTAATATGGTTATATCTTTTAAATACATAGTGGCAAACCAGTTCATAATTCCTCCTCCTCTGGTAGCAATGTTATTTGTTATTGTACTCCTGTGTATTGTAAGATTTAAAAGACTAGATGAAGATGGATAACCCATCATCGTTTCATCTGGCTCAGTAATTTCACAAAAAATACCTCCACCAGCTTTACTGGTTTCATTAGATTCAATTATACATTGATCAATAAATGCAGGTGAATAGGTCAATTTATTAAAAATATTGTATAATATTTTATCGTGTCCCAAATATATACCACCTCCTTGCTCACTATTATTGAATGAAAGATTGCTAGAAGTTAATGTCAATTCAGCATCACAAAAAATACCTCCACCTTTACCACTGCTTGTATTGTGAGTGAATGAACTATTATCAATTTCAATATTATCAAATCCGAGTATAAATAGTCCACCACCATCATTTAGGGCATTATTTTGATTTATATCAGAATTGCTAATTGATACTGGCCCAATACTAAATATTGCGCCGCCATTTTTTGATGCTTGATTATTTTTTATAGTTACATTCTCAAGGGTTAATTTTCCTGCATTATAAATCGCTCCTCCGTTACCATTTTGAGTTTCAGAAAAATTTTCTTTTGTATCAATAATTCCTTCACTGAGTGTAACATTTTTTAGAGTTAAATCTCCGCTATTAGAATTATGTATAATTCTAAATATCTGATTACTATCAGGTTTATCAAAAACTTGAGTCCGAGTAACTCGTCTCTTTAATGTAGCACCATTGCCTTCGATAATAATTGTAGATTTAATTACAGGTAATCCACTATCTTTTACTGAATGGCTTAACACTAATTGGTAAGTACCATCTGGTTTTTCCTTTTTAGTAAAATATGCAGCTTCTGAAAGATAATAGTTTTTTCCTTTTTGTAAATGAATTGTAGTGGTTCCTCCACGTAAATTTGCTGTTTCAATAGCATCAACTAGATTACAATCTCCTTTGCCATCACATATATCAAACACATGATCGTCTTGGCCTGTGGTATTTACAAAAATATCTGTGGGCCGTTCCATAAAATCACCAAATTTTTTTTCGTTTTCATTCGATTGATTATTATGTTTTTCTATTTCTTTCTCAATGTTTAGAACATCACAAGACGTAATTGTAAAAATTAGAATTAAAAATAAGTGAAGAAACTTCATTTGATTAAAAAATTAATTATTAAGAGATAAGATGGGGTTTCGGATGGTATGGAAGTTACTTTCTATTCTTACGGTTTCATAATTGCTTCCTGTTGTATTTTTGCCTAATTATTAGCATTTATTAAGATATGACTTGAATACAAGAATGGTTAAAATGTTTCCAACTGTGTTTAGTTTGATTTCGATAAGCAGACTTAGTTTGGTTTTAAGGTGATCGAAATTAATTTAGCCTATTACAAATAATTCGATTGACCAAAAAACAAATTTCGTTTTGAAAAAGATAATAGGAATACTATTTATACTAGCTGCCCACATACCTGCCTTTGCGCAGATTACCATGCCTAAAATTTTTAATGATCATATGGTGCTACAGCGCCAGACAGATATACCCATCTGGGGAAAAGCTGATCCCGGTACCAAAATTCAAGTCGAACTAGCCGAATATTTAATAACAACCACTACCAATGCAGATGGCAATTGGAAGGTGTATATTCCAGAACTACAAGCTGGTGGACCATACGAATTGAAAATATATAATGCTGAATTAAAGTCTCCAGCATTTGTCTATTCTGATGTGCTTATTGGTGATGTGTGGTTGGCTTCTGGTCAATCTAATATGGAGTGGCAAGTGCAACAGTCAGCCAGTGGCAAAGAAGATATTCCCAAAGCACTAAACAAAAATATTCGTTTTTTTAAAGTTCCTCATCACTTTACACTTGAACCCCAAGACGAAGTATTAGAAACTAGTTGGACGATCTGTGACACTGCCAGTGTAAAAGATATCACCGCTGTCGGTTATTATTTTGCTAAGAAAATTCAGGCAGATATAAATGTGCCTATTGGCATTGTACAAAGTACTTGGGGTGGTACTCCTGTAGAAGCTTGGACGAGTCGTGAGATGTTGCTTACCAACTCAGCGGCAAAAGAAAAGGTAATTGTAAATGATACTGTAACTGTAGAAGACTTTGGTAGAGATTCGGTAGAGTTAAAAAAATTCTGGGACATTGTATATAATCCAAAAGAGGAATTGGTAAAGAAACATGCAGACCCAAAGTTAGATGATAGCAACTGGAAAACAGTAAGCATTCCCGGAGTTATAAAAGATTGGGAACCTGAGCATGAAGCAGATTGGAATTCAGATATTTACGAAGGAATGATTTGGCTGCGTAAAAAAGTAAACCTGAAAGGTGCATTTACAAAGAAAGATTTAACAATCAATTTGGGGCATCCTGAAATGAATTATTCCATCTATTTTAATGGTGTTGAGATTTGCAAAAACCAATGGAATGCCAATGCTACGCACACTTATACAATTCCAGTTTCAGCGATTAATAAGGGAGAAAATACTATTGCTTTAAGAATAGCTGCTCTTTGGGGTGGTGGCGGACTCAATCCTCCTGCTGATGTGATCTATCTTACTAATGGCAAAGATAAAATGAGCTTAACAGGTGACTGGAAATTTGAGAAAGGTTTAGAGCCACTGATTCCTAAGATTTACTATTACCAGCAATATTCCACTTATTTGTTTAATGGAATGATTAACCCATTGCTACCGTATGGTTTAAAAGGTTTTATTTGGTATCAAGGTGAGAATAATGAGGATGATGCTTATAATTATCGTGAGTTATTCCCTATGATGATTACAGACTGGCGAATCAGGTTTGAGCAGGGATATTTGCCATTTTTATTTATACAACTTCCTAATTACTACAAAAAAGAAACAGAACCTTCTGATGGTAAATGGGCAGTTTTACGAGAATCACAATACAAAACTTTGGCTCTTCCAAACACTGGGATGGTTACCACAATCGATTTGGGAGAAACAGACAATATTCATCCAACAAACAAAAAAGATGTAGGAAATAGATTGGTAGCAATAGCAGAAAATCTGGTTTATAAGCAAGATATAGCTGCTTTTGGTCCTATGTTTAAAAGTTATGAGATAAAGGGGAACACGATAGAAGTCGAGTTTATAGGAACAGAAGGTTTAAAAACAACCGATGGCGAATTATTAAAAGGTTTTGCTATTGCAGGAGAAGATCAAAAATATCATTGGGCAACTGCCAAAATTGAAGGGAATAAGATAATTGTAAGTGCAAGTGAGGTTGCAAATCCAGTAGCAGTAAGATACGATTGGGCAAATAACCCAGATGGAAACCTCACCAATAATACAGGTTTGCCAGCTACTCCATTCCGTACAGATAACTGGAAAGTAATGACCCAACCGGAATAAGACTTTAAGAAAGTGCAAGTAATGGACAAGCTTGCACTTTTTGAATATGCATCTGCATTTATTCTCATATTTATAAACTTAATTTGTACCTTTTATCTAAATAATCTCCCTTTAAACAAGTATTTGCCTATAAATAGTTACTAATTGTAATTCTATTTTAACATTGCAAGATGAAGAAGTTTCTTAGCATTGTTAAAATACCTGTAACTATTTATTTAGGCTATCTGCTTATATGTGTAACCTTGGCATTATTTGGTTTCATTACTGTAATTCCTTTAGCTCCAGGAGGTTGGAAAATAAAAACGCCTAGTTATGTTGATGAAATGGATAAAAAAACTCCTGAGTTTGAACAGCCCATTGTAATTTATAATCAAGATTCTGCTACGATTTATAGTACTGAAATTCAAGCAGATAGTTTGATTAGAAAAGTTCAATCTATTGACGCTAAAGAAAATTTCTCTATTCAAGTAATATACAATAATTCACAATTTGAAGTCCCAATTAGGAAAGATTTTGCAATTGAAAAGTCAGCTTTTGAAATGCCTGAGAAGTTGATAGCAATCTCTGATATAGAAGGAAACTTTGAAGCATTTAGTAATTTTTTAAAAGGTACAGGAGTGATAAACTCACAGTATAAATGGACTTATGGGAATGGCCATTTAGTGCTATTGGGTGATTTTTTTGATAGGGGAAAGTATGTAAATGAGTGTTTGTGGTTGATTTATAAACTAGAAGAAGAAGCGAAACAAGCTGGTGGTAAAGTACATTTTATTCTGGGTAATCACGAAGTTATGAATTTGATAGGTGCTTATAATGATAAAGCATTTAAATATGTAAATGGAAAATTTTGGGCAAACGCTGAAATTCTTGACTTGGAATACAAGAAGTGGTATTTACCAAATACAGAGTTAGGAAGATGGTTAAGAAGCAAAAACACTATAGAGAAAATTGGAGATATTTTATTTGTTCATGGAGGTTTAAGTCCTGACATGTTTACTCAAAATTATTCTATCAATCAAATAAATGAGATAGTTCGTAATGGTATAGATAAAAATATGGAAGACCATTCTTTAATTGAACAACTTGTACTCAGAAATAAAGGACCCTTGTGGTATAGAGGGTTGGCAAAAGAGGAAATTGAAGAATCCGTGCTAGATCAAATACTTTTAAAATACAATGGACAAAAAGTGATTATCGGACATAGCATTGTGGATGAAATTAGTACTTTTTATCACAATAAAGTAATAGATATAGACTTGCATCATAGTGATAATGATCTGACAACAGGTTTAATGATTAGTAAGTCAGGCTACTTTGTAATTGATAGTATTGGAGAAACCCAAAAATTACTCTAATAAAGGCACTGATTTTCAATTGTTATTTTCACGTAGAAACAAATTGATAACCTCTATATCATATTTTAAAGCAATTATTTCCTCAAAATAATCAGAATCGGATAATCATCTTAAAATCATCAAGAAAAGGAGTGCCTAGGATTAATTATAACAAAGTATACAATGAAATGCATTTTGCGGATTTTCACTTAAAACAGTCATTCAATCAAATACTTGGTTAAGTAATGTATATTCTTTATTTAATTAAATTTTCAAAATTATTATTTAGTCTAATCTAATTTAAGCAATGTAAAAGTGCTTTAACTGGCTGAAAGTGTTATGATTAAAAAATAAAAGTATTTATATTTATCATCAGTACTCATCAAATCTGTAATTGTAATAAATAACATCTTACAAGTAATTCAGATCTAATCTTTATCACCAGAATATAAAATAAATAGCAACTAAAGCATTCTGCCAGCAATGTTTACTAAAGCATAGTTTCTTCTATGCGATTAGGTATTCATTTTATATTGAAATCATCATAATTAACCTTCAGAGGGATATAAAGATCAATCAGCGCCATAAGATTCTTTTTTATTCACCATAAATAATCTACAGATGAAAAGTACACTTCACGCTATTTCTAATTCATTGGGAACAGAAGTTCCCGAAGCTGCAATTGAAAATTTTCAAGCCAATTTTAAAGGGAAGTTAATATTTAGAGATGATAAAGATTATGATACTTCCAGATTGGTTTGGAATAAGATGATAGATAAATATCCGTCGGTAATTGCGCAATGTACTGGTGTAGCGGATATTATTTCGGCAGTTAACTTCGCTAGGGATAATAACATGTCGGTATCTGTAAGAGGAGGTGGGCATAATGTAGCTGGTAATGCAGTTGGTGACAGTGTACTTACAATCGACCTTTCTAATATGCGATCTGTTAGGGTTGATCCGATTAGAAAAACAGCCAATGTACAGGGAGGTGCTACTTGGCTGGATGTAGATCATGAAACTCAGGCATTTGGTTTAGCATGTCCAGGTGGTGTTGTGTCTGAGACTGGTGTTGCCGGATTAACTTTAGGCGGAGGACTGAGTTGGATGCGGAGAAAAGTTGGTATGAGTATAGATAATCTTATTGGTGCTGATGTTGTATTGGCAAATGGCAATTTTGTTCATGCAAGCGAAAAAGAAAATGCAGATTTATTCTGGGCTGTAAGAGGCGGTGGTGGAAACTTTGGTATTGTTTCAAACTTTGAGTTTAAACTAACCGATTTGGGTCCAACCGTATTTTTTACTGCTTGTATGTACCCTAGAAAAGAGGCTGAAAAAGTATTAAGTTACTGGGTTAATTATACTAAAAATGCACCTGATAATATCACCTCAGACTGTATACTGTGGGCTGTTCCTGAACATCCAAATTTCCCAGAAGAATTACATAACCATAAGGTAATAGTGGTAGCCGGAATGTATGCCGGTAAAGCTGAAGAAGGCGAAAAAAAGATGCAGCCTTTGAGAGAAATTGCGACTCCATTATTAGATATGAGTAATGTTTACCCGTATAAAATGGTACAACAAATGTTCGATCCATTTTTAGAAAAGCAAAAGTTAAATTCTTATTGGAAATGTATTTATCTCGACGAACTGACTGATCAATTGCAGATAAGAGTAATTAAACGTGCGGCAGAAGTTCAAAACCCTCAATCTTTAATTTCTATAAGAAATTTACAGGGCGCAATAAGTAGAGTAGGTTCAGATGAAACAGCCTTTGGTGATCGCAATGCCAGATTTTTGCTCAGCATAGATACCATGTGGCTAAATGATGCTGATAATGAGCGAAATATGAACTGGACACGCGATTTTTTTAACGAGATGCAAGGCTTCTCTCAAGGTAAAGTTTATTTCAATTTTAATAGTGATATGAGTAGTCCTTCTGATATTTTGAAAGTTTCTTTTGGTAATAATTTCCAGAAACTTAGTGCTATTAAAGCGAAATACGACCCTAATAATTTTTTTAACTTAAATGCGAATATCAAACCTGTTAAATAGCAGGTGAGTCATGTTTTTCAAGGTGATCAGGTTCTTATCTGATTGCCTTGAACCTTTCTTATGTTACACAACACATTTCTAGTGTCAAATTTATTTTTTTATTCTCTACTCCTAAAAGAGAATAACATAAGAAGTATCTAGAATACAATTCAAAATCAATGTATTATGAAAACTATCTGGATAATTATTCTTACTATAACTACTAACACATTTTTTGCTACAGGGCAAAATGCTATCACCGGAAACATAGAAGATACAGAAGGTAATACCATTCCATTTGCCAATGTGCTACTATTAGATGTTGAAGATTCATCGCTCATTAAAGGAGCTGTTTCAGATGCAAATGGTGTATTTTCTTTAACTAGATTTCCGAAAGGTACTTATCTGGTAAACTCTTATATGATGGGTTTTGAGAAATACTATTCTAAAATCACTTTTCAAGGAGATAATAGAAAGGTTTCACTTGAAACAATTACGCTCAATAAATCGACAACAGAATTAAGCGAAGTAACCATTAGAGCAACTAAGCCTCTTTACGAAATGGAAATGGGCAAGCTAGTGATTAATGTCGGAAGCAGCATTACCTCATCCGGATTAACAGCAATAGATATGCTTGAAAAATCTCCGGGTATAATGGTAAATCGCCAAAGTAGTACACTTTCTATAAATGGTAAAAATGGTGTAATTGTGCTCATTAATGGAAAGAGAAATCGCATGTCTATTAATGCGGTAATGCAAATGCTCTCTGGATTAAATGCTGCTGATGTAGAAAAAATTGAGATTATGTCTGTGCCTCCAGCTAAATACGATGCAGATGGAGATGCAGGTTTTATCAATATTGTAATGAAATCTGGGAAAGGCAGCTATGGTACAAATGGCTCTGTTTCGGGGAATGTTGGTTACGGAACAGGTATTATCGCTGGTAGTAGCCTTGTATTAAATCATTCAGGAAAAAAGATAAGCTATTTTGCCAATGCATCAGTTTACCATGCAGCCCAAACATTTATATGGGAAAACTACAGAGAAAACAACAATGGTGTAGAAGATATTTATACAGAAGCACTAGCAGATAGAGATGCAACGACAAACTCATACAATTACAGATTGGGTTTAGATTATTATCTGACCAAAAAAACCATTCTGAGTGTACTCATCAGCGGATATGATTATAAAAGGAAGACAAATTTCCCAAGTAGATCTTATGTAGATTATGCTTTCTCAGCAGATACAATTGCTGCCACAAATATGTTGGAAAGAGACCATTGGAACCATATTATGGGCAACATCAACATAAAACAATCTATTGCAGATAAACACACATTAGATTTTAACTTAGACTATCTCACATACTTTAATTCTCACCCTACAGATAATAGTTATTCTTATTATTCGGCAGACGGCACATTTTTAAATAGCGAGTTTAGCAATGTCTTCAAAAAAACTCCTATTAATTTATGGGTTGCTAAAGCAGATTATACTTTCGAAGTAAACCCTTCATTCACGATAGAAACGGGTGTAAAAGGTATATTTTCTGATTTAGTAAATGATGTTAGAATAACCAGACAAGAGGGTGAAAACTGGGTTACAGACGAGCGACTAACTAGTTACTCAGACCTCACAGAAAACGTATTGGCGGCTTTTACTTCATTTAAATTTGCCATCGACAAAAATACAAATGTATCTGCTGGTTTAAGGTATGAGCACACTAGAACATTAATGAATACAAGAAAGGAAAAAGCTGTTGTTGATAGAAATTACGGTAACTTTTTTCCATCTTTATTTATTTCTAAAAGGTTTAATGAGCATAATCAGATTCAGTTTGCTTATGGCAGAAGAATTACCCGACCAGCCTTTAACGAGATGGCTCCATTTGTTTTGTTTATCGATCCTAATACTTTTTTCTCTGGAAATGCCAAGATTCTACCGACACTTACAAACAACTTTAAAGCAGATTATTCTTTCAAAAATTTTATCATTTCATTTCAGTCCAGCAGAGATAAAAATGTGATTATGAGGTTTCAACCACAAATTGATTTAGAAACCAATACACTGATGTTTACATCTGAAAACATACACCGCAGAAATACACTTGCACTCAATCTCTCTATGCCAGTTAAACTAAATACTTGGTGGGAAACACAGAATAATTTTTCTGGAAATTGGCAGAAAATAAGCACTACGCTTAACAGCGAATATTACGAAAGCATACAAAACGGGCTACAAGTAAATAGTACGCATACTTTTTTGCTTCCAAAAAACTTTAGCCTAGAGCTAGCTATGTTTTATATATCACCAAGAATAAATGGTTACTTTAATTGGCTAGCCAGAGGTTTTGTAAATCTTGGTGTGCAAAAAGAATTTAATAAAGGAAGTACACTCAGACTTTCTTGCAACGACATATTCGAAACCACGCAATACAGATGGCGAACTTTTGATGATGCCTCTTTCACTTTTACAGGGAGATGGAAACCAAACAAACGCATATTTACAGTCTCTTTTACTCAGAAGTTTGGTAACCAAAAAATTAAAAAATCTAGAAAGCGAACAGTAGGTTCAGAAGAGGAGCAAAAGCGAGTTTCGAATTAAGTAGATATACAAACTGTTGCCATTTTCATCAATTTAATTTAATGAGATTCATTCAGCTTTGAAATTAATCAGGATAAGGCAGGTGCTTGTTTCAAAAAAAACAGCACCTGTTATTTTTTTATAAAAGCCTCTTATTCGCTTTATTTCTAATTTTTAAATACTTTGTGCTAATTATTAATTATTAATTATTTTAAAACTAATCTAATTAATGTTTATACATAGTTTTATTTTAGAATGGTCACAGAGCTTGTAAATGATAGTTAACAGAACAAGCTATTTTAAATTAATAAGCAACTAAAATTACTTATTTTAAACTATCATTTATGAACAAATTTAGAATCCTAAAAGCTACCTTATTTTGCACTATCAGTTTACTGTTTTTCGCTTCTTGCGATGATGAAAATGATCAAAATGCGAAGATTCAAGTGAGCTTAATCGATGCTCCTGCTGACTACGAAGCTGTTTTAATCGATATCGAAGACGTACAGATTAATGTAAATGAAGACGAAGATGATGAAAGTGGCTGGCAGTCTTTAGAAGGTTCAGAACTAGGAGTTTACGATTTATTGACACTAACCAATGGTGAAGAAGCATTTCTTGGAGAAATAGAATTACCGGCTGGTAAAATTAGCCAAATTAGATTAATACTAGGAGATGGCAACGAATTAACCATCGATGGTAGTAATGTAGATTTAAAAGTGCCATCTGGCAGCCAAAGTGGTCTTAAACTCAACATTCATCAAGAAGTTGAAGGAGGTATTACTTACAAACTAGTAATAGATTTTGATGCTGCTAAATCAGTCGTTAAAGCAGGCAACTCTGGCAACTACAATCTTAAGCCAGTAATTAGAGCTAAAATGGAAGCACTTACAGGTGCAATTAATGGTGTTGTAGACCCAGCAGATGTAAACACAGTAGTTTATGGAATTATGAATAGTGATAGTGTGTCTACCTATCCGAACGAAAATGGTGAGTATTTGCTAAGAGCTTTAGAAGCCGGAACTTATACTGTTGTTGCAGTTCCAACAGAAGAAAGTGGATACGAAACAATCAGTGTAGAAGATGTAACAGTTTCAGTAGGTGAAATCACAACAATAGATACTATCAATTTTGTGAATTAAGATAATAAATCGATTCAAACAGGTTGATTTTAGATAGCTATTGAGTAGAAATTCTTAATGGCTATTTTTTTTGAAGAATGCCTGTTATTCCGTTCAAATTCAAACAATTTGCGACTTCTTGTACTTTTTAATGATAGATAATTCATATTAAAAGGTAATCAAAATATAACTACAAACATGGGAAAGAAAATCGGAATAGTAATAGTAGCCATTCTGGTTATTATTCAATTCTTTAGACCAGAAAAAAATGACTCAAACGTACAAACCGCTAGTGTAGCTACAAAGTATCAATTACCAGATGATGTTGACCAGATTCTTTCTGTAGCATGTTACGACTGTCACAGTAACAAAACTAATTACCCTTGGTATTCGAATATTCAACCTGTAGCATGGTGGTTAGACGGCCACATAAAAGATGGAAAAAGGCACTTGAATTTTTCTGAATTTACAAATGCACCAATAGCAGTTCAAAACCATAAGTTTGAAGAGACCGCAGAAGTAATCGAACATAACGAAATGCCGCTTGATTCATACACGGCGATGGGTTTCCACAAAGAGGCTCATTTAACCGAAGAACAAAAAACTACTTTGATTAATTGGGCTCAGTCGCAAATGGATTTTTTAGAAGCCAATTATCCGGCCGATAGTTTAAAAATGCCACGTAGAGGAGGTGGAAATCCTCCACCAAGAGATTAATCTATAGACAATAAAAAAGGTATCTGATGGATACCTTTTCTTTTATATACTTATTTAGTTTTTACCTTTATTCTTTTTCTTCTGTTGACCCGGCGCGTATTCTTTGGCAGACTTTGCACCCGTTCTCTTCTTCACTTGCCCCGGTGCATTTTCTTTAGCAGATGTGGAGCTAGTCGTTTTCTTTGTTTGCCCCGTAGGTGTTTTAGAAATGTAAATAGAACTACAACTAGTTATAGTAATACTGATTATGGTAAAAGAGAGTAATAATAATTTTTTAATAGTGCTCGATTAATGATAGTCAAACTAAGTATTTCTTAATATTTAATACAATTAGTATACCCCTTTCATAACTCGAAACTACAAAGCTGAGGCATTTTAATTATGATTTTTTTTGATTGATGAAACAACATGTTTTGTTTTGCGTGGCAAATGCAAATTTTGAACCTTAATTAAAATAAACAAATGGCATCATCGATTATTGAATTTTTAGTTATGCTTAATCCTTTTGCTCTTTTCCTGTATCTGGAACCGATAAGAAAAGATTTAAGCCACAAAAATTTTATAAATGTAATTTTTAAGGCCACGATAATCTCACTTGTAATTTGTTTGTTCTTCTTTTTTACTGGCGAACATATCTTTGAAACAGTTTTTAAAATAGATTTTGAGTCATTCAGAATTTTTGGTGGAATTATCATTTTCTCTTATGCTTATTTATTTATCGTAAAAGGTCAAAAAGCTTTAATCATGATAAAAGAAGACCTTGACGATTTGGCATCGGAAATTGCTTTGCCTTTTATGGTTGGTGCTGGTTCTATTTCTTTAAGTATTATAGTTTCTTATAGACATACAACTTTAATTGGCTCCATTATTTTGGTGGTGGTTTTCTTTACAAATTTTTTAACAATATTTCTATTAAAAAGGCTGCGAGATTCTTTAGAGGGAAAGCGCATGAAAACAGCTTTTGATAAAAATATGGAAGTTTTATTAAGACTCAATGGCTTCTTTATAGGAGCAATAGGAGTGAGTATGATCATTACCGGAATCAAAAATATGTTTGGTGTTATGTAAAATGCAGCAGTTTCATTAAAAGATTGTTCTGGTTGCTAGTAAATCGGTTTATTTCATCTATAAGATATCTACTTTCACAGATTCTTTTCTTCATCTTCAAATCAGATTCTATTAATTTATTTAACTTTAAGAGAGAGTGAAACGAGAAGCGGGGTATCAATAAAACTCAAAAAAGAGATAATTAACTGAAAGCAATTTAAACAGATATAAATATGAGTGAAAAAAAGACAGAACAATCTGACAATTCCCGCAGGTCTTTTATAAAAAAAGGAGCAATAGCTTCTTCGGTATTTATAGTACCCAGACATGTGCTTGGAGGTGTTGGATATACCGCCCCTAGTGATAAGCTAAACATCGCTGCAATTGGCGCTGGTGGAAAAGGAGCTAGTGACATTAGAAATGCATCTGTAAATGGTAGAGAAAATATTGTTGCCCTTTGCGATGTAGATTTTGCTGGTTCAGCCAAAGCCTCAGTTGAGAAATTCCCAAAAGCAAAACTCTATGCAGATTACAGAGAGATGCTTGAAAAACAAAAAGACATTGATGCGGTAACCATTTCTACACCAGACCACGTGCATGGTCCGGCTGCTGCCTTTGCTATGGAAAGAGGCAAGCATGTTTACGTGCAAAAACCTATGACCCACAACATCAGAGAAGCTAGAATGCTTACTGAGATGGCTAGAGAGCATAAAATTGTGAGCCAAATGGGTAACCAAGGTGGTTCTAACGAACTGCTAAAAATGGTTCAAAAATGGGTGGACTCTGGCGTAATAGGAAACATTCATAAAGTACAAATCTGGACTAACAGACCTGTTTGGCCGCAAGGTGGCGCTATGCCAGCACCAGATGAGAGCCAAAAACCTGCTGACCTTAATTGGGATTTATGGTTAGGGCCATCTAAAAAAATACCTTATACACCAAACTTGCATCCATTTAACTGGAGAGGCTGGTGGGAATACGGAACAGGTGCTTTAGGTGATGTTGGATGCCACTTAATAGACATACCTTTTAGAACTTTAGGATTGATGTATCCGAAAGATGCAGAATGTAGTGTGAGTTCGATCTTCTCTCAAATGTGGACACCAGACTACCATCCAGAAGGTTGCCCTCCATCTTCTTTCATTACATTACATTTTGATGCTACTGATAAAACCAAGTCTCCAATCGAGATGACATGGAGCGATGGTGGTATTAAACCTTCGCATCCAGAAATTATTCCTGCTGACCATGACATTGGAGGCAAAGGCGGTTCTAATGGCGTATTGATATTGGGTGATAAAGGATTGATTTCTACCAACATCAACGATAGTTCACCATTAATGCCTAAGCTCTATTTAAATGATGGCACTACAGAATTTGGCCCAGAAGTAGAAAAAAATGATGAACCAGAATATGGACATCAACGCAAGTGGGTAGATGCTTGTAAAGCCGGATTTAATAGTACAGAGCACAAAGGTCTTACTTCTTCATTTGATTATGCTGGCCCAATGACAGAAACTGTTTTAATGGGTAATTTGGCTATTCGTAGCTATATGCTCAGAAAAGAAACAGCCGATGGTAAAATGGAGTTCTTTGGTCGTAAAAAATTACTCTGGGATGGTGAAAAAATGAAAATCACTAACCTCGAAGAGGCCAACCAATTTGTAGGAAGAACCTACAGAAAAGGCTGGGAAGTTTAATTACATTTCATACTTTAATTATATAAACAAAAAACCGCCAGAAATATCTGGCGGTTTTTTTTATCAAACTTGCGAAGGCTATTTTACTTGGTATTACTTACTTCCTATTCCAGGTAATTTTACTTTCAATTCAACAGAGTACAATCTGCCAATAAATGGAGATGCTGTAAACTCTCTAATTTTAGAATCAAACAGGTTAGATACTTGACCAGATACTGTGAAATTAGAATTGATGTGATAGCCCATACCCAAATCTACATTTACAAACCCTCCAAGTGGACCATAATTAAAAGCATCTTTACTTCTTGCATTCTCTACAACTGGTACACCTCTATATACTAAATCTTGAGATTTAGCAGCTATTTGGAAACTTGAGAAGTAATCGTATTCCTGCACCCAACGAGTAAAGATATTTCCAAAAAACTTGCTGCCTCTGTAGTACATGCCTAAACTAGCTTTGTGGTTTGGTGCATTTACCAATACATCTAGTTTATTTACCACGCCATCATTATTAAAATCATTATCTTCTAGGTTATCCTCATCTACTGAGTAGTTAAAGTATGAATAGTTGAACACTGCACTCACTTTATCAGTAAAATAGTAGTTTAAGCCTAAATCAATTCCATATGTATTTACTTTACCAAAGTTTACATAAGAGTAAACCAAACCACCATAAGCAGCATATCCACTTTGCACTTGCTCAATTGGCTGATCTCCGATTTTAGAAACTACACCAATCGCTGTTACCGGGCTTAAGAAATCTGTTGAAATATTGAAATAAGCATCGGCATCTACATACAACTTATTTTCAAGTGCTTGCCCTTTGTAACCTAACTCAAATGTTTTAATTTTTTCAACTTTTTGCTTTTCAACTAGAGTCCCATCTTCCAATGTAAAACCTTCTCCATTACCCAGTATTAAACCAGAAAACAAATCGCCATACATATTCATAATGGTTGGTGCAGCTATACCTTGTCCGTAAGTTAAGCGCCATGTACTTAGTTTCCCTATTTTAAGAAGACCTACTTTAGGCACAAAGTTGAATCCATAAACTTCGTGGTTATCTGCACGGAAAGCAGCAATTGCTTTAAATCCAGATGTGCCAAATACTTTTTGAACTTGTCCATACAAACCGAATTGCTCAATGTCTATATCTTGAGTACCTCCACCATCGAGCAAATAAGTACCTTTACTGTTTGCAAAATCTCTTTGCCATTGGCCACCAACTACAAATTCGTAACCGTTAAACTCATTGTTATACTGCACCTCTGCATTCCATCTGTGGCTATCGTCTACGAACTTTGCTTTACTTGCATACGATTGTTCTCCACGAGCTTCTGCATCAGAAAGACCTGCATCTAATAAGCGGTAATATTGCTTGGTGCGCTCATCTATAGAGTAGGTATCATCTGTTTTACTTCCTGTTCTGTAAATCTGAGCAAAGAATCTTGGCGAGTTGTATTTTAAATGGATATGATTAATTCTCCAGTCGATAATCTGGTTTCGACCTACATTAGTAGGAGCAAGGTAAGTACTATTGCTAGCTCCATAAGATAAAATTAAATCGGCTTCATCGGTTACGCTGTAGTAAAGTGCTGCTTCACCTCTCATAAATTCAAAATTGCGGTCTAATTCTAACTCGTTGTAAGCTTCTACAGAACCATCTGCTCCTAAATTGCCATCAGCATCTAATCTATCTATATACACTGAATCCATGTATTCAAACTCTTTCCCTTTTGTATATTCGCCTACTACTTTAAAAGCAAGTTTATCGCTGAGTACTTGTGCATGTCTCAATCTTGCTGTTAGCATACTTTGATTACCAGCACCTAAAGCGAAAGTTGTCCCTTCTGATGTGCGCGGATCTTTTGTAATGGTATACACCAAACCATTATGTGCATTAGGGCCATAAAGTGCAGAATTTGGCCCCAGTACAACTTCTACTCGCTCAATATCTTCTTTAATTTGTGTGGTTAATGGCCCAAATGGAAGACCTGTAGCAACTAATGTTGCCAATCTACCATCGTTTATTTGAAGGTTTTTAGAGTTGAAATTGCTATTAAAACCTCTAATGTTAATACCTGTTCCAACTACTCCCGAACGAATAAAGTCTACACCTTTTACTCGGCTTAATAGCTCACCGGGATTAAAACTGGCAATTTCTTCTATGTCGCTATCTGTTATTAATTGAATAGTCGCAGGCGATTCTGTAATTTTTTCACTTTTGTTAGAACCAGAGATAACTACTTGTTCCAGATGTGTTTCTCCTTCTAGCTTAATATTGCCAAGAGAAACCATATCGTCGTCAAGTTTTGCGGTAATTGTTTGAGTGGTGTAACCTACATAGCTTACTAGTAGGGTGTAATTTCCATAATCTAAATTGCTTAAAATAAATTTTCCATTAATGTCTGTTGCGGTACCTTTGGTTGTGCCATCAATCATTACGGTGGCTCCGATTAATGCTTCTCCCGATTTGTCAATAATTTTTCCTTGGATGCTTCCAGATTGCTGTGCCCAGACAAGACTACAGCTAAGCCATAAAACCCATAAAATGGTAGTTAATTTTTTCATGTTCATATTTAATTTGTGATAATAAATAGTATAGTAGTACCACAGAGTAATTAAGAGCGTGAAGCTTTTTGGGCTTAATGTACTTGGGTATTTATGTGGTACATCTCCGAACTTAATCTGCTTAATTAAATTTAATCAGAATTCTGACGGCAAAATTTGGCTTCTGATAAATTCACTGGGTTGACTAATCGTACTATTCAATCAAGTAACATCTTTAACTTATTCATTTTCAAGCTATTACTTCTCTTTCTAATAGGTTAGACTTAACTGCTTTCATAATATTTGGCACATAGCTAGAAAGCTCACTTATCAACTTTTGCAATAGGTTCGCTTTATGCGGATTAGTGGCATATTGCGTACTGTTTTCAGTTAGAATCTGGATGAGAGATTCTGCACTAATTTTACCTTCCATATAGCGAGAGAGGGCTTCGTACCACACAATTGTTGGCAAGTAAATCACACTTGATTGAAAGGTCTGATCTTTTTCGAGAATACTATATTTTCTGATGGTTCTTAACACCTCTCCAAACTTTTCTTGCTTTATCATCGATTGCAGAAAAGAACCAAAAAACACATGCCAACGCTGCTCTAGCACTTCCTGCTTATAGATGCGTAAAAAGCTAATTCCAAAGCGTTCTGCATCCGCTGCCTGATCGTTGAGGCAAAGACATTTCATGTAAAAAGCAGTGAAACCAATCTTGTTATGGAAGTTATTCGTATTGCGCATTTCTGGCATTGCTTGTCTCATTAAACTAAGCGCTTTATCAATTTTTCCTTGTCTCAACAAAATAGCACTGTAGTTATTCAAATACTTAAGGTGGTCTTCATTTTTTTGTTTGATGGAAAGATAACCATACTCCTCTGCCTGTTGTAAAATATCAAATTTAGAATGGAGTAGGAGGCAATTCGAATAGTAGTTTAAAAGAATACGACGCGTATAAAACACACCTTCGCTAAGTAGCTCGTCGAGTCTAACGTTTAGGTTTTTTATCTTATCGTATTCGCGATAATTGAAATAAACAAAAGTGAGTCTAATTGCAGCAAAATATCGGTTTAAACCATCTAAATACTCATTATAAAACACTTCTAGCAACCATTTTTCCCAATGTTTAGACTCTGTATTGTTTAAAGAATATTTATTAATGATGTCGACAGAAGCTTTGTGCATTTGGTCGCTAACCTCTTTAGATTGCAGGTAAGCAGTTCGGTTATTTTCTACAAATTGATGTACAATTTCGTGCTCTTTGTATCTGAGTCGAATTAAAAGAAACTGCCTTAAATTAACCACCAACTCATAGAATTTCATAAAGTAAAACTGTGAGTTGGGGTAATTTTTAAGTAATCTGAAAATCTGATGCTCATCTTCTGGACGCAGAGTATCCGTCATTACCCTGCGATCCATCTCATTTATCCATTCAAAGTGTAAATCTACATTTATCTCATCTAGCTTTTTCTGAATCCAGTTTTTAAGGCTAGAATACTTTCTTTTATCAATATATTCATTAAAAGGTTTAGGCCTATTAATTTGGTTGCAGTTATAGGCAATTGTATTCAGTATATCCAACTTCTCATCGTCTTCAAATTGTTGGATGCTACATAAATACTTTGCCTCATGTGGTAGTATTTCAGATGCAAATTCTTTGAACTTCTTGAGCTTTTCTTTCATTTTCAGTTTACAGTTCTGTTGAGATAGTCGTTGTACTAAATTTACTTAAAGTGATTAATTCTTCAAAAAATGTCGAATTTCGCTAATCACTTCAGCAGGTTTTTCTAGTTGCATAAAATGCCCGCATTCATCAATAAACTTTAACTGGCAATTTTGCATTTGATCGGCGCCACTGCGACCAACAGAACTGGTAGTTAAACTCGGATGAAGCAACTTATTAGGAATTAGAAAATCATTTGCACCATACAGCACAAGACTTTCCTTTTCAATCTCTTTAAGTCGATTAAATACTGGCTTATCTAACATTCCATGTACCCCATTTACAACAGAGTGACAATATAATTCAAAATCTGATGCCTCAGCCATGGCTATTCGCTCTTGAATTAGCTTATCGATATAAGAAGGCATGTTATAAAAATTGTATTTGAAATTGGTTTTAATTTGCTCATCAGAGGCATTTAAAATACTTTCAACAGTATAAAAACTGGTAATTGCTTTCCGGTCGTCTTCATTAAAAGTTTCGAAACCAGCAGGAGCCAAGAGCACCAATTTACTTACTTTTTCAGGATAGTTTAAAGTTGCAGTAATAGCGATTTGACCTCCCATAGAATGACCTACCAAAACAACATTTTTGAGTCTGAGTTTTTTAATAGTTTGGGCAATTATATCTGCATAAAAGCTCATAGTGGAAGGATAACAACCTTTACTCGATCGACCGTAACCGGGTAAATCGACCGCTACACAGCGATAACTTTTAGATAAATTACCAAAAACATGCTCCCAAGCTGTGTTGTAGCTGGCGAGACCATGAATAAAAATCAACGTTTCATCACCTGTTCCCTCGTCCATATACGCAAGCTCAATCGTGTCTGATAGTGTGAGATAGCTTACTTGGTAAGGATAAGGGGCCAGCATGTTTTTCATTTTCAAATTTTTGGTTTGTGCTAGACCTGGCATAGTTAGAGAATTGATTAATAATAATACAAGCGCTAGTTTCATGATATACCGGGATTGAAAGAGTTAATGATATATTTTACACAATGTTATATTTGATTGGAGATGCTATTTAAAAGCTTAGTAGTGAGCTTCACTGCAATACTTTACGGTCAATTTTACCGCTTGCAGTTTTGGGCAAGGCCTCTAAATGAGTGAAATATTGAGGCACTTTAAACTTTGCCAGATTACTTAGGCAAAAGATTTTTAGATCTTCCAGATTAACCATTTGGTCTTTCTTAGAAACCACGAAAGCCTTGCCTACTTCACCCCATTTTTCGTGTGGCACACCGATTACTACAGCTTCGGCAATTTGGTCGTATTGCATCAACACACGCTCAACTTCTACCGGATAGACATTTTCTCCACCAGAAATGAACATATTTTTGCGTCTACCAGCTACATAGATATAGCCTTCTTCATCTTTTCGCACCAAATCACCTGTATGAAACCAGTTTTGGATAATCGTTTTTTGAGTGGCTTCGGGGTTTTTCCAGTAACCGGGAGTTACCATGGGTCCTCTCAAGCAAAGCTCCCCAATTTCATTTGTCTCGGCTAATTTGCCTCCTTCTTTAATAATTTTAGCTTCCACATAAAAATTAGGTCTGCCAATAGAACCCAACTTTCTTATGGCATCATTTTGATGTAAAGAGGTGAGATTTGGACCCACTTCTGTAAGTCCATAACCTTGCCTAATCCGAATTCCTTTTTTGTGCCATGCTTCAATTACTGGGAGTGGTAAAGATTCTCCACCTACAATAAAATAGCGAATGCTATCGAGTTGTGATGATGCATAATTTGAGCTTTCCATCATCATTTTTAGCATAGTGGGAACACCAAAAAACAAATCAAGTTTCTTTTGATCTATCAACTCAATAATTGTTTCTGCTTCGAATTTTTTCAACAAATACACCTTGCCTCCAATATGCAGTAGAGGTGTTAATAAAACATTCCAACCACCTGTATGAAACACAGGAGTACAACAAACAGTGGTATCTGTTGAACTTAAATTGAGGCTAATAGAAGTATTGATGCTGTTCCAAAAAAGCATTTTATGGGTATATATTGCCCCTTTGGGAAAGCCTGTAGTACCAGAAGTATATAAAATGAAAAGTGGATCGTTTTCGCTAACTGTTGGTAAATCAATTTCTTCTACAACATCTTGACTATGCTTCTTATACAAATTCCTTATCACTTCCATCGACATTAATGAAGT
Source organism: Chondrinema litorale (assembly GCF_026250525.1). GTDB lineage: Bacteria > Bacteroidota > Bacteroidia > Cytophagales > Flammeovirgaceae > Chondrinema > Chondrinema litorale. The sequence goes on along the minus strand of NZ_CP111049.1, from coordinate 198,266 downwards.
ATAACTTGGAATCTGGCAAGCTTCGGCCTGAGGCATAAACTTATCTTCCGAAAGAATAATTGCAGGTTCTGAATGCTCAATTAAGAATTGAATTTCGGGTGTAGACAATCTAAAATTTACCGGTACAAGAATAACTCCTGTTTTTTGGGCTACTGAAAATAAAATTATATTTTCAATACAGGGCTCTGCAAACAACATAATGCGATCACCTTTGCCAATTCCTCTTTTATAAAGAATCTCGATAAAGTGATTTGCACAGTTTTCAAGTTCATGATAAGTAATTTTGCGGCCAGAGTCATACTCTTCCAAAGCCACATGATGGGGTGTATACACAGCCCATTTTTTAATCCAGTCTATTGTATTCATTTTCATATTTGCAGGAATAATTATTCCTTTAGTTGTTATTCAAAAATTGCTTCATGACTCTATACTTTAAAATCATGAAGCAATTCTTTAATTAGTTTTACCTTGATAATCAGGCTGATAGTTCTTTCTCTTTTATCTCAGTCTTGAAAAACTGAAAATTTTTATCCAAAAGATAAATAAAAAATCCTAGAAATAAAGCACTTAAAATAGCAAAAGTTGCTGCAACCCCCGGATTATTTACTGGTTCTTGCATATAACTACCAATTCTTCCGTAATAAACTCCGAAATGCACCACCAAAGCAGTAATGGAAGCAACAACCGGTGCGACGAGTGGAACATCATCTAAAAACATCCCAAACAATACCGGAATAAATGCCGCTGCAAAATAGGCATAAACTCCATTTTGAGCGAAAATAGCTACACTTACATCTGGTGCAACCAATTGCTGATAGGAGAGAAACATACTTACCGCAGCCAAAAACACAATTACCAAGCGATTAATTAATATCTCTCTTCTAGGTTTTTCTCTATTGAATAAACTTTCTCCAAAAACTGGTTTTAGAAAATCTGTTGTGATGGTAGCAGATAATGATTGAATTAGACCTTCTAAAGTAGATAAACCTGCGGAGATCATTCCCAAAACCAATATCAAACTTACATACACCGGAAATTCCTGCACTACATAAGTGGAGACTAAACCATCCATCGGAATTGCTTCTCCATCTAGTATGAGTTCTGGAAAAGCCAAGCGGGCATACAGACCGGCAACTACTACCATAAAAAACAGGCTTTCTACTAAGATGCCCACTAGCAAATATCGGTTTACATCTTTCTCATTCTTTAATAATAAAGATTTTGTAATGATGTGTGGCTGACAAACAATCGCAATACCTATAATTATTTGACAAAATATAATTTCAAAATAATCTCTAAATAAGAAACTTGAAGGATTTGTCCATTGTGCCAAAGTAGGATCGATGCTATCTAATTTGGCTAAAAATCCTTTTACACCATTGCTAAAATGTTCATAGCCAGAACCTAATAAAATTACTGCTACTATCAACATCAATACTGCTTGAATCGCATTGGTGTAGACCATCGAATTGGCTCCGCCGAACATCATATAACCAAACACAAAAATACCGATGCTCAATAATACTGGTAAAACAGGAAGATCAAGTGCCACAGATAAAACCTGAGTAAGACCCACCAGAATTAATACTATAAATGATATGAGTAGGAAAGATAAAACCGCGAAAAACAATGCATATTTTTTACTATTGTATCTGTTTCCAATCCATTGAGCCATGGTGAGCGCTTTAATGCTTGTGCCATACTTTCTGAATTTTTTGGTAAATACAATGAGCGAGACAAAAATGGCTAATGGCATTACGATACCAAAAGAAAGCACTCCGCTGATGCCATATAAGCCAATAAAGCCGGGATTGATGATGAATGTGGCAGCACTCGTCATGGATGCTGCGAGTGCCAAACCAACAGCAACTGGAGAGAAATGTACGCTTCCAACTGCGTAATCTTCTATATTTTTAGTTTTTAAAGCGCCTCTAATAACCAGAAATAGAATTAAAAGCATATAAAAGATTACTGCTAGCCAAGTAAGATACTTATTGGTAAAGGTTTCCATATGTTAGTTTTTTAGTATCTGAATGCAGTTGCGGCAAAGGCAAGTCCGCCACCAGAACCGATGAGAAATATTAAATCACCTTCTTTCAGTTTTCCTTTGTTAATAGCATCATCCAAAGCCATAGGAATGCAGGCAGAGCCCGTATAACCATTGTTTTGCATAATGGTATGAGCCTTAGTCATTGGTAGGTCAAAGACTTCCATAGTCTCTTGTATCGAATTGATATTTAGCTGAGTAATAAAGTACTGAGCTACCTGAGCCGGACTTACATCAATACGCTCACATAGAGATCGAATCATATCAGTCCAAACTTCTGGATTCAACTCTTTGGGAAAACGATGCACAAATTTTAATTGGTGATCTTTGGCTTGTATAACCTGTTCTGTAATTGGCTGGTTTGTACCACCTGCATAAACTCCCATCCAGCTATTGTACTGCCCTTCGGTTCTGAGTTCACTTGCCAAAAAGCCTCTATTTGTATTTTCTTCTGCACTCAATAAAACAGCTCCGGCACCATCAGCAAACAATGTTACAGTCTTTTTATCTTGCTTATTGAGGTGCTTACTCATGGCATAAGCTCCAACAACCAGTACATTGTTATAGCGATCATCTGCTGTAATATATTTAGCGGCAACATCTAATGCTGTTACAAAACCTGCACATGCAGTATTTAAATCAAATGTACCTGCATTTTTTGCTCTTAATCTATCTTGAATAACAGATGCCGTTGAAGGAGAAATAAACTCTGGTGTGTCTGTAGCAATTATAATTAAGTCTAGTTTTTCTGGTCGCAAATCAGCTTTTCTTAGTGCATCCCAAGCAGCGGCTTCAGCAAGATCAGCGGTCGATTCTGCAGGGTTACACCAATGTCTGTTTTTAATACTCAAATTCTCTTGTAACCAAGTATCTACATCTTCATTCAGTAGTTCATTAAAATAGCTATTCGGTACAGACCACTCAGGCACATAGGCACCTGTAGAACGAATCAGTGCTTTTCTCATAATTTGTGATTTTGATTGTTTGCTAATCGATTTTTAAATCAAATTTCGAATGTATTGGTGGTATGTATACGCTGTTATTAAAGCGTTACAGCGCCATCTACACTAATTACCGATCCACTTACAAAAGATGCTTCTTCTGATGCTAAAAAGCTGTAAACATGCGCTACATCTTCGGGTGTACCTAGTCTTCTCAATGGTGTTTTGCTTACCATCATTTCAACTACTTTACTCGGCATGGCTGCTACCATTTCGGTGGCTATAAAACCAGGTGCAACTGCATTTACAGTAATTTTATACTTGCCCAATTCTTTGGCTAATGTCTTTGTAAAACCGATTAAACCAGATTTGGTAGCTGAGTAATTTGCTTGCCCGAAGTTTCCGTACAAACCAACCACAGAAGAAGTGTTTATAATTCTACCAGATTCTTGTTCAATCATATATGGAATTACAGACTTTGTGCAGTTAAACACACCTGTAAGGTTTACATCGAGTACTTGTTGCCACTCGTTGTATTGCATCTTTTTTATGGTGGCATCTCTGGTTATTCCTGCATTGTTAATGAGCACATCTATGCTTCCATATTTTTCTTTAATGTATTTGGCTGTATTCTGTGTTTCTTCAGGATCAGTGGTGTTCATATACATTCCCTCAACAAGAATATTTTTGCGCTTAAATTCTTCTTCTGTCTCACTGGTTTTTGTTTGGTTAATATCCCAAATAATTACTTGCGCGCCTTCGAGCCCAAACTCTAAAGCTGCTGTTTTACCTATTCCGGAAGCACCGCCAGTAATAATAATTACCTTGTCTTTAAATCTCTTTTTCATATTCATATTTCTGTGTTTTTCTGATTCAATTTATTAATATATGAATGTAGAAGAGGAAAGATTTAATAAATTGTACCTGAAGACTATTAGGCAAAATATGATATTTTATCATTGTATAATACTCAATATCAAATACTTATATTTAATATGTGTAGGTGTGACTTTTTAATAATATAGTATTGATACAATCAGTTGAATAATTGCTAGTGAAGATTAACCTAAGTAAATACTATTTGCCTGATGAATGAAAATAGGATTGAATAAAGCAAAAAAGGAGGGGAAAAATAGGAAGTTGAAAAGTAACCTCTGGGACTGAGATGAGAAATAAAAAAAGGAGACTATCTAATTAGTCTCCTTTTAAATTTTGAAAGAAATTTTTTATGCTGTTAAAGCTTCTTTTAACGCTTTTGCAGCAGCAGCAGGATCTTCCGCTCCATAAATAGCAGCACCTGCAACCGCAACAGTAGCACCAGATTTTTTTACATCAGCAATGCTGTTAATGTTAACTCCACCAGCAATAGAAACCGGTACACCAGCTCTTGTAGCTTCATCAATCAATACTTGGATTGAGTAATTTGGATCAGCTTGCTCATCTAATCCAGCGTGTAACTCTACAAACTCAACACCCAAAGCGATAACTTCTTGAGCACGCTTTACACGATCTTGTACACCGATAGTGTCTACCACTACACCTTTATTCAATTTTTTAGCTACTTCAACAGCACCAGCAATTGTTGCATCACCAGTTGCACCTAAAATAGTAATATAGTCTGCACCTGCTGTAAAAGCCATTTCTGCTTCAAGCGCACCAGCATCAGCAGTTTTAAAATCAGCAAATACTTTTTTGTCAGGAAATGCTTCCTTCATTGCTGTAATTGCGCTTAGTCCTTCACTTTTAATAAGTGGTGTTCCTAATTCAATAATATCAATATAAGGTGCTACTTTAGTTGCTAAAGCTATAGCATCTTCAGTTTTTAGTAAATCAATCGCTACTTGTAGCTTAGTCATAATATATAATTTATTAAGTTAAAAGGTTAATTTTTTTGTAGGAATCTGTTATTCCATATTTGCATGTCTTTTCCATAACTCTCCTGTAGTGCTGCCATCTTGCTTCCATAAGAATTGTATTAGTGCATCAAACAGTAAGAGGAAAGATTGCTCAAACAAACTTCCTGCATATTGTGCAGATACAGCCGCTTTCAATTCTTGTTTTCCGGCAGCTGGAATTGTTATCGTATAATTAGCTAATTGTGCTAAAGCTGAGTTGTTATTAGTAGTAAAACAAACTATACCCGCTTCGTTTTTTTGAGCTACTTCGGCTGCTTTTACAATCGAACTTGTAGTTCCAGAACCAGAAGCTGCTATGAGTAAATCTCCCTTATCAATAGCAGGTGTTGTAGTTTCTCCAACAACATAAACCGAATATCCTAAATGCATTAATCGCATAGCAGCAGCTTTAATCATGAAACCTGTGCGACCAGCTCCTATCAAAAATATATACTTAGCTTCCTGCAGAGCAGGTATTATAGCTTTAAGATTCTCAAAATTTAGCGACTTGAAAAGTTGTTCGTGTTCTTCAAGAATCATTTCAAGCGCATTATGTATGGAGTCTGTTTCAATTACTGTTTCTGTATGCTTCATTAGTAAGTCGTCTGTTCACATTAAATCTTCACTTGAGATTATGGGGCAAAATTAGTGTGCTAATCTGGTGTAGTATGTATACAATTTGATAGATGTGTGGTATAATTTGCCAATATTGATAAAAGCTATGGTGATATTGGCTAGTTTTGTGGTACTATATGGAAATGATGGTATTTCCCTGTTAGTTGGAAAATAAAATTGAAGCGATGTTAAGTGATAAGGTAATATATATTCGTAATCTAGATAATTGCCCACCTTCTTATTTAGAAGATCCAGGACGAAGAGAGTTTTTTGAGATTGTATGGCTGCAAGACGAAAATGCTTTACATGTGCCGCAACATGCATTTCAAACATTACGCGGCGACTGGATTTACCTAATTCCTCCTTATCGTGTACACCAATTAAACAAAGCCGGAAAAAAAGGTTTACTTATTTCTTTTAAGCGTGAATTGTTAGAAGGAGATTTAAAAGAATTCTTATTAGACGTTTTCCGCATGTTTAATATTCAAGGAGAATTCTCATGCTTACAAGTTAATGAACAAAGCTCTAAAGGACTTGCAACAATTTTTCAATTGCTGAATGAAGAATACCAAAAATCTACTTTAAATCTCATTATGATTAAGGCGCTTTTGAAGATATTTCTGCTACAATTGATACAATTGAAAGACCAGCATTTTACTATGCAAGACATTAATGAAAAGCGTATTTATGAGTTTATGCTTTTATTGGAAATAAACTACCTCCAAGAGCGTACAACTGAATTTTATGCAGATAAACTTGACATTAGTGCAAAACGTCTGAATCAGATTTTGAAAGAAAAATTAAATAAGACTGGCATGCAATTGATTCACGACCGATTGGTATTAGAAGCTAAAAGACAAATAATACATAGTGAAAATACTATTAAGGAAATATCTTTTAATCTTGGCTTTAAAGATCGATCTTATTTCAGTAGATTTTTTAAACAACATTCTGGACAAACACCACAAGAATTTCAGTTGAGTGTTAAAAATCATGTTCGTGAATACGATAATACACTTATCAATTAAACTTAAGAAAGGGTTTGTAGCACTACAATTTTGCTTCAAAAAAAGGAAGGTGAATCTTGGATAAGGTTAATTTGCAAAACCTGCTTAACTGTGATTATGTTAAGTTGCTTATATATCGAATTTATCTTTTAATCTATCAATATATATTCCTTTGTTTTTCATTAATGAAATTAGCTTTTTATCTACAGCTACAACTTTTGAATTTAACTCATCTAATAAATCCTTTTCTTTGTTTACCATTTTATGCAGCCAAATACTATTAATTACATCTGGTAATTCTTCTAAGTATTCTTTAAGAACATATGCATCTGCTTCTGAAATAAGGGTTTCATTTACTAAATCTTTAGAGATGTTTCCAGTAACATAAATCACAGGAACATCTTTATTAAATTTTTTTGCTAACCTGTAAGCTTCATTTATATAAAATCCAGGTACATCATAATCTAACAAGATCATATCTGGATCAGAAACTCTTAGTTCCCGAATAAAAATATCTTTATTTTCACAAATTATCAGTGTGGCAAAAACCTTTGCCTTCAGCAAACATCTTTTAATGTAAACCTGATCTGGAATGGAATCTTCGAGAAGCAGAATTTTATTTAATTGAAACATAGCTTAAAAAATATATTGTTGCATAAATGTCATCTACAAGACCTATGTAGACTTATCAATTACTAAAATTGATCTTATACGATGCTATCTCAATATATATCCTTTTAAGCAAATTACATCGAATTTACCCATATAAATTTTAGTTTTTTTATTAAATCTATGCCGCTCTAGATTCTTTATTTAGCATTGTTTCTTCAACTAAAGTTCTGCTTAATGGCTTCTCCAAATAATGTTTTACAAAGGGATAACAAAAAAGTTTAAATTGATTATCTGGATGTGCATAACTTGTTAAAACTATTATAGAAGTATTTGGAAGATAAGCGTAAATTTTTGCATTGTACTCTTCAAGAAAATCAAAACCATCCATCATTGGCATCATTAAATCGAGTACGATAAACCTAAGATTAGTAGTATTTTTATTTAAAATGAATTCAATTAAAAAATCGATTGCTTCAAGTCCATTTCTTTTTACGATAGATGTATATGAATCATCGACCATCTCAATCATCTTTTCAGTAATCATCACATTCACTTCATCATCTTCAATTATTAAATAAGATTTATCACTAAACTCAGCCATATTGTTTGTCAGTTTTTATTACTAAATGGGATTGTATTAAAAGGTTGTGATCGTTGTTTACTTAATCTATAGTATATAATTATTCTAATAGTATATATAATTATACCAAATAGCTAATTGGGTATAACTAACTGATTATTAAAATTTTGTGATTTTTTGTCTTGAAGCAAGTGTCCCATAATGGGAATCGCTCTAATATATAGAGAATACGTTTTGTCCCGAATAATACTATTTTATTGAGTGACTAATAAAATTGTCACAAAAACTATCGAAGAAAATAACCACTCACATGTTGTAACCTTTCGCTTATTCAAAAGTATGCAGTTTTGAGTCACTCATTTTTTAATTTAATAGTATAATAAAATCCTTGCGTCATGATGTTTAAGAACTACCTTATTACTGCCTACCGAAACTTAAGAAAACGTTTTGGTTATTCTCTAATAAATATTCTTGGTTTAGCCACTGGTATGGCTGTTTGTATACTCATTTTGCAGTATGTGAATTTTGAGTTGAGTTACGATGATTTCTTTCCTAACAAAGAAACTGTTTTTAGAATTAGACAAGATCGCTACGATAAAGGTGAGCTTTCTACCCAGTGGGTTTCTGGCTGTGCTGCTGTTGGTCAGTTTGCTAAAACGAATTTTCCTGAAGTAGAAGACTTTGTAAGATTGAGAGGGGCTAGTGCGATATATGGTTACATCAATGAAGCAGGTCAAGAAAAAAGTCTTAAAGAAGAGCGAGCATATTCTGCAACACCTTCCATTTTTAATGTTTTTTCTATCGATCTTATTCATGGAGATGAAAATACCGCTTTAAATGATCCCTTTCAGTTAATAATTTCTGAAAAAATAGCGAAGAAATATTTCGGTGAAGAAGACCCAATAGGTAAAACCATGACACTCGACCGAAATAGTAAATTTACTGTAACTGGTATTTTTCCAGACTTTCCGGATAATAGCCACTTTAGAGGCGAAATTATCATCTCTTATGCGACAGTGGTAGACTGGCAAGGTGAAGGCGCAGAAAATGCTTGGAACTGGGATGGCTTCTATAACTATGTAAAAATTAATCCGAATACAGATTATAAAGTCTTAGAAAAGAAAATTACTGAAGCAGCAAACGAACAAAATAAAGAAGATTGGGGCAACTATAATCATTCCGTAGTTTTCTATCTGCAACCACTTACAGACATCCATTTATATTCAGATTTTATTGGAGAATTTGAACCAGGTGGTAATGGAAATACAGTTTATTTTCTATTAATCATCTCATTTTTTGTAATCATCATCGCTTGGATTAATTATATTAACCTATCCACAGCCAGATCGGTAGACAGAGCCAGAGAGGTAGGCGTGCGTAAAGTAATGGGTTCCAATAAACAAAGCTTGATTTATCAGTTTATAATGGAAACGGCTTTAACCAACCTAATCGCTATAATATTAGCAGGTTGCATTGTAGTATTAGCTCTTCCCTACTTTAGCGATCTAATCGGACGAGAAATCAGCTTTACTATTTTACAAGAAGCAAACTTTTGGATAGTATTGTGTACAATGTTTTTTATAGGTACCATACTCGCTGGCATCTATCCCGCTTTTGTGCTTTCATCTTTTACTCCGGTAGTTGTCTTAAAAGGCAAAATGAGAAACTCTCGCCATGGAATAGTATTAAGAAAAGGGTTGGTGGTTTTCCAATTTGCTGCATCTATCGTATTAATGATCGGAACAGTGGTAGTATACCAACAAGTAAATTACATGCAAACTCAAGATTTAGGAGTTAACATCGAACAAACTTTGGTTTTAGATGTACCAATGATCTGGGGAGACTCCACTTATCCATCAAGAGCCGAAGCCTATAAGCATGAATTAAAAAGTAATCCCAATATCTCAGAAGTGGCATTTTCTACCGAAGTTCCCGGTCGTTCACCGGGTTGGAATGCTGGTGGAATTAGACTGGTTACAGAAGATGAAAAAGACAGCAAGCAATACAGAGTAATTGCCGTTGACTACGATTTTGTAGATATGTTTGGTTTAGAAGTAGTAGAAGGTAGAAAATTTTCTGAGGAATATCCGAATGATAAAAATGCTGTACTATTTAATGAAGCCGGTGCCAAACAATTAGGTTTTGAAAATTACAATGAAATGATGGGTGAAGAATTGTTTTTTTGGGGTGATACATTTCAAATTGTTGGTGTGCTTAAAAATTATCATCAATCTTCATTACAACACGATTTTGAACCGCTCATTTTTAGAATGTCTGGTGAAAACCATAACTATTACTCTATTAAAGTAAACACTGCTGGCTTAAGCGGTACCATTGCAGAAGTAGAAAAACTTTGGAAATCTTATTTCCCAGAAAAACCATTTGAATACTTTTTCTTAGACGACCGCTTCAATCAGAACTATGCTAAAGATATTCTTTTCGGCAAAGTATTCTTAATATTCTCATCATTAGCCTTATTAATTGCCTGTATGGGACTGTTCGGTTTGGCATCTTACACCACCTCTCAAAGAACTAAAGAAATTGGAATTAGAAAGATTCTGGGAGCTACCATATCTAGTATCTTAATGTTGCTTTCTAGAGAATTTACCATTTTGGTGCTCATCGCTTTTGTAATCGGAGCGCCTATCTCCTATTTCTTAATGGATTTATGGTTACAAGACTTCGCTTATAAAACACCTATGAGTTGGTGGCTTTTCGTACTGCCGGGAGTTACCATCTTGTTTATTGCTTTGCTTTCTGTAATCTCCCAAGCATTAAAAGCTGCATTTGCCAATTTGAGCAATTCTTTAAGGTATGAATAAGTAATGATTAATCACGCAAAAAACTCTCTGTTAGCAATTATTTACTGGCAGAGAGTTTTTATGTTATTAGATTTCAACAATTGAAATAACATATAACTTAATGATTGCCAAAACTCCTTACAAGATTAAATTTAAACTTAGTTTTAAAAGACAATGGAAGTTTATTAGCAGTACATTTTATGCTACTGTTGTGTACTTGTTAACTCTTTTATTTTTTAATATCTATGTAGCTTCTACTGATTTAGATGTTTTGCTCTATGGCATATCTTACTTCTTCATCATTTTTATATTCCCAACTCTTCTCCTACACTTTCTTTTCATATTAGAAAACCATCACCACGAATTAAAAATTAATGAAGCACAACAAGCAATTGAGATAATTGAAGATCGAAAAAGATACAGATATCACTTTAATGATATTGTAGATTCGTTTGAAGTTTGCAGTAACTCTGTAAAACCAAGTCGTAGAAATGATACTAAAAAGCCCTTTTTCTCAAAGTACTCTTATTGGTTTGTAAAGTTTAATGATGAGAAAGTATTTGCTTTTACATGCTTGATGTTAGACACTTCAATTGCTCATAAAATCACAAATACAAAATTAAAGCATTATTTATTCCCGGTTATTAGAAACAAAATCAGTTCAAGCAAAATCGATAATTCTAAAATTACAGACCCAAATTCTTCTGATTTTAAAAATTACCACACCATCTATAAAAGGTTTAGTGATGAGTTGCTAGAAAAAAAACTGGTAAATGTAAGATTATCACCAATTCAAAGGGCGGTAATTAAGCACATACTTGCTCAAAGAAATACAAACCAGTAATGTCTTTTCCATCCTCAGACAGCACCAGCCAATCTTTATGAGTTTGAAATTTTACTCTCGACGATAAAATAGTAGATTTACGTATCAAGGCATAAAATAAACATGAAATGAAGATAAAGTTATTATTGGCGACTCTGCTTCTTTCCATCACATTTTCTTGTGAAAAAAAGAAAGCAGAAATTGAAAATGAAACTAGCAAACACCACGAGGTTTCTAGCAAAGAAAAAGAACCTGACCATACAAACAAGCTCATTAGCCAAGAGCCAGTTGGCGATGCGCCTAAAGGTATGGTTTGGATTCCCGGTGGAGAATTTATTATGGGAAGCAACCACGAATCTGCCGGCCCAGCAGAAATGAACGAACACAAAGTAAAAGTTTTTTCTTTCTGGATGGACGAAACCGAAGTAACTAATGCAGAATTTAAAAAGTTTGTAGATGCAACTGGTTACTTAACTGTAGCAGAAAGACCCATCGACTGGGAAGAAATGAAAAAACAGCTTCCTCCTAACACCCCAAAACCTGATGATGAAGTGCTAAAACCGGGCTCTTTGGTGTTTACACCTCCAGCCAATCCGGTAAGTTTACACGATTACTCTCAATGGTGGTCTTGGGTACATGGAGCAGATTGGAAACATCCGAAAGGTCCAGATAGCTCGATTGAGGGCAAAGACAATTATCCGGTAGTGCATATTGCCTACGAAGATGCCGAAGCTTATGCGAAATGGGCTGGAAAAAGATTGCCTACTGAGGCTGAATGGGAATTTGCTTCGAGAGGTGGAAATGAAAATCATCCATTTGCTTGGGGCGATGAGCTTACACCAGATAATAAATATTTGGCTAACTTCTTTCAAGGTGATTTCCCTTATAACAACACCAGCAAAGATGGTTTTGACAATGCCGCTCCGGTAAAAACATTTTCTCCTAACGATTATGGTTTGTACGATATGATTGGCAATGTATGGGAATGGAGTACCGATTTTTATAATCACAATTCCAATGAGCATATGAACCACAACAAGGTAGAAGTCGATCCAAAAGGGCCAGATACAAGCTACGACCCATCTGAACCATTTGCTATGAAAAGAGTGATTAAAGGAGGTTCATATCTGTGTAGCGATCAGTATTGCTCCAACTACAGACCCAGTGCAAGAATGGCTACTTCTACAGATAGCGGACAAGAACATTTAGGTTTTAGATGTGTGAAGGATGTGGAAACTAAAGAATCCATGTAAACATCTTTAAAAATTTATAGTTTGAATTTTGATTGAATCTATAAAAGATGAATTTTTACATAGAACTATAAATTTTATCCTGATGCGCTGGAAAGGCAGAAAACAAAGTAGTAATGTAGACGACCGAAGAGGTAGAAGAATGCTCGGTGGTACAAAAGGTAAATTTGGTATTGGTACCATCATTGTCATTTTAATTGCCATGTATTTCGGGCAAGATCCGATGCAAATATTGCAACAAGTTAATACAGGAGCTTCTCCTCAACGAACTGAGCAAGATGCTGATACAGAAAATGACGAACTCGCTCAATTTGTAGCGGTTGTTTTACAAGATACCGAAGATGTGTGGAATAAGATTTTTGCAGAAGAATTGAATAGAGATTACAAAGAACCTACTTTGGTACTTTTTACAGGTTCAGTAAATTCTGCTTGTGGCTCAGCCAGTGCTGCTACAGGTCCTTTTTACTGTTCAGCAGATGAAAAGCTCTATATCGATTTAAGCTTTTACCAAGACCTAAAAGAAAGATTCGGTGCTCCAGGAGACTTTGCTATGGCTTATGTTGTGGCACACGAAGTAGCTCACCATGTACAAAATGAATTGGGACTTACTGATAAAGTGCATTCTCAAAGAAGCAGTTTATCTCAAGAAGAATATAACAAGCTCTCTGTAAAGCTTGAGTTGCAAGCCGATTTCTTCTCTGGTGTTTGGGCAAATCATGCACAAGAAATGAAAAACATTTTAGAAGAAGGCGACATTGAAGAAGCCCTACAAGCTGCCAATGCCATTGGTGACGACAGGCTTCAAATGCAAGCTCAAGGTTATGTAGTGCCAGAATCATTCACGCATGGAACCTCTGCACAACGTGTAAGCTGGTTTAAAAAGGGTTACACAACTGGCGATATTCAACAAGGAGATACTTTTAATTCATCAGCTCTTTAAGGCTGATGAATTAGTTTTTCCTACTCGATAAGCCATAATCTGCATCCCATTTTTCGAACTCTTTGAGCAAAGAGCTCACTACTTCTGGTAATGAGTCTGCCAGATTATTTAGTTCCCAAGGGTCTTTTTCCAGATCAAATAACTGAATGGTTTGCTGCCCTTTTACTTCGTATTTAATCAGTTTGTAATTGTCCTTTCTAATTGCAGATTGAACATCTTTATATTGAAAGTAAAGTGCATTTCGAATTTTTGTATCATCATTAATAGCTGGCACTAGACTCTTACCATCTAAGTTTTGCGGAACTGTAGTTTCTGTTAACTCACACAAGGTTGGAAAAAGATCGGTAAGGTAACAGAATGTAGATCGAGTTTCTCCTTTTGGAATTCCTTTTCCACTAATTATTAAAGGAACATTTACAGAGTGCTGATACAAGTTTTGCTTGCCCATTAAACCATGCTGCCCCATTGCCAAACCATTATCAGCGGCAAAAACAATAATGGTGTTTTTGGATAATCCATTTTTCTCCAATGTTTCTAAAATTCTACCGATATTCTCATCCAGATGAGTAATCATGGAATAATAATCTTTGATATGCTCTTTTACTTCTTTGGGAACTCGCGGAGTGGCAGCAAGTTGTTCATCACGAATAATGAGCTCACCATTGTCAAAAGGATGCTTTTCTTTAAAGTTAGGAGGCATGCTCAATTTTGAAGCATCATATTTATCTAAAATCTCTTTAGGTGTAGTGCGAGGATCATGCGGAGACATAAAAGACACATAAAGGAAAAATGGCTTTTTATGTTTTTGATTCAAATAATCTATGGCAGCATCAGCAAAAATCTCAGTAGAATGTTTACCACTGTAGGTATAATCACCCGGTAAAGAATCTATCTTATTTGCATTGAAAAAGTCTTCGATATGTGGTCTACTATTCTTATAAACAGCATCGTCTTTATAGTGGAAAAGCGGCACATTCCAATGGTCGTGCATACCTCCCATAAAAATGGCTTCTCCCCCATTAAAGTTTCTATTAAATTCCGATCGGGTGTTATGCCATTTACCAATTCCATAGGTATCGTAACCGGCCTTTTGCAATGTCTCTCCCAACAAAACATGATCGCTAGAAATTTCAAAGCCTTTTGGTTGCAAGCTGCTAAGCCTCTTACTGGTAATCAACATTGCTCTGCTTGGTGCACACACAGCACCATTATCTGCTCCCATTATATGTGCATTTGAAAAGAACACTCCCTTTTTTAAAAGTTGTTCGAGATGAGGTTTAATAATTTCTGGATTTTTTAGCGTAGAAGATCTTTGGTCATCTGCAAAAAGAAAAAGTATGTTTGGTGCTTTTCTTTCAACTTCTACAACATCATCATTCCCATATAAATAAGAAAACCCAAACAAAGCAATTGAAATCAGGAGTAGTCTTTTCAAAATTAATTTTTAAGAGATTCGATAGATTAAAACAGTATCAATATAAGAAATAATTAGACAGCTTGTCAATTGCTTTGTGCATCTACTGGCCAATAAATTGATGGGCTACGAGCAGTTTTTAGGTATTCCAACATTGTATTTACCACTTCCGGATTTTCTTCTGCTACATTATTTTCTTCTGCTTCATCCTTAGAGAGATCATACAATTCCATTGCTCCATCTTTGCCAATAATTACCCCTTTCCAGTTTTTCCATCTTACTGCTCTATCGTATCCATTTTCATGGAATTCCCAATACATAAATCTATCGCTTTCAGGCATTTCTTTACCCAAAATAGCAGGCAACACACTTATGCCATCAGTATTTTTGATAGATTCTGTATCTGTTACTTCGCATATTGTTGGCAATACATCTGGAAAATACCAAGGGTAATTATTTACTTTTCCGGCAGGTACAGTTCCTGGCATCCAAACGATCATTGGAGTTCTAATTCCACCTTCGTAAACATCTCTTTTTCTTCCTTTTAAAGCACCTGAGCTATTAAAAACATCATCATAACGGTTAGCAGCACCATTGTCTGAACAGAAGAAAAGCATTGTATGATCTGCAATGCCATACTCGGTTAATTTGTCCATGAGTTTTTGAACATCGGCATCAATCATGCTTACCATACCCGCATAATTCAATTCTTGCTCGCTCCAACCTTTATCGGCATAAAGTGCTTTAAATTCTTCGGTAGCTTTAAAATCATCATGTGGTAAAGTATAAGGCAAGTACATAAAAAAAGAAGTGTCTTTGTTAGCCTCCAAAAACTTAAAGGTAAAATCAGAAAACAATTCGTGCACGTGTTTGCCTTCTACGTGATTGGCATTTGCTTCTATCTTAAAAGTATCTTGATTGTGCCACACATAATCTGGATAATGGTTGTGCGCTCTTCGCTGATTATTAAAACCAAACCACTCGTCGAAACCTTTTAAATTAGGTTCACCAGATGTAGTTGCCTCACCTAAACCCCATTTACCAAACATACCAGTAATATAGCCATTGGTTTTTAACAATTCGGCAATGGTGGTATCTTCTGTTGCTAGAGGGATTCTACCTGCAACAGGTAATTCAGGTACGTCGATAGCTGCAAAGTTTCCTCTCACTTTGGTATGTCCAGTGTGTTGGCCTGTCATTAAAACACTGCGAGAAGGTGCACAAACTGGCGAACCAGCATACACTTGTGTAAATCTTGTTCCCTCTTTGGCTAGCTGATCTAATGCGGGAGTTTTTATCACTTCCTGGCCAAAGCTACCTAAATCTCCATAGCCCAAATCGTCGACCATGAGAAAGATTACATTAGTTTTAGGTTTAGTTTCTGTTTCAGTAATGGGCGCTCTTTGTTCTTTACAAGAAAGAAAAATTGTAACAAATAAGCTATAAAAAATGAGCCGGTACATTTTCATATTATCTAATTTTTTGGTTGTATAATTTACTGTTCTGTTTGTGTTTTGATATAATCGAGTGCTTCTGTAAAAGTGGTTACCCAAATTTCAGACTGTTGTGTATTTAAATATTCGAGTAGTTTTTGATGTTCTTCATTAGATACTGAAGTGTAATCCCCTCCTATTCCGTGAAACAACATCACCCCTAAACCTTCTTTATTTTTTATTTCTTCAGCAAATTGAATCAACTTTTCTGCAGGGGTATCTTGTGGAATACCCCAACTTGGTACTTGGAAAAAATCTATATTTGAAAAATCATTAACTATTTGATCTTCAGCTATATCACCTTCTTTACTGCCTGTTCGAGCAAAACTTACCAAGTTTGATTTTCTTAAATCTTCCACATAGTTTTTACCTCCTACTTCATGCGCAGAACATGGAAAAGCAAAGGAATGAATCTGATTACTATCTATCGCATATAGCATCTGATTGAGTGTGCCGATTTCTTTTAGCATTCTGTCTACTGTATAATTTTCAGTGGCAGTTTGCGGACTTATCCAATCAAAACTTTGCGAACATGGATGATAAACTGTATGATTTGCGATCTCATGACCATTTTTAGTCGCAGCTCGCCAAACATCAAATTGATTAATTCTAATTCTACCATCGACAAAGAAAGTACCTGTGAGTTTTGCTGCATTTAATTGAGGAATGGCATTGTTAAGATGACTTTCAAGTGCATCATCATAAGTAAGGCAAAGAACGCCTTTTGCACCATTCGGCCAGCTAATTTTAGCCAAAGAATGCTTAGCACTTTCTGTACAAGAATTTGTAAATAAGAAAAGAAAAGGGAGGATTGAATATAAAAAGTAGCTTCTAAAAATATTTCTCATTTTAAGATAAAATAGATTCCAGTAAATACCGGAAAATTATCAAATTTCAATAACATTCTAGATTATTTCTATTACCATTTTGAATATGTGGTATAGCTTTTACTTAGAATTTTATTGCTCAATAAGAAATAGGTTTGAAGCTTAAATTTACAATAATCTTTTAATTATATAAGAATTTTCTGGTATAAACTCAATTAATTTCGAATGCCTTAAATCTAGATTAAGAGTACAAACAGCAGCTAATCTGCTTATTATTGCGTATCAATATTCTATATACTGCTCTAAATTTTAGCTGAGTAAGTAATTTAAACCAAAAACTATAGTAAATGAAAATAGTAAGAGGAAGCAAATTTATCATGCTATCAACACTTCATTATTTAACTTTTCTCTTTTTTGTATTACAAGCTGGTGCATTATATCCTCAACAAGCGAATATTAAATGGGGACCCAAACAAAAAAAACTAAGACGATCTGCGCTAATCAGTGATATTATCGAAA
This sequence comes from Chondrinema litorale, assembly GCF_026250525.1. Classification (GTDB taxonomy): domain Bacteria; phylum Bacteroidota; class Bacteroidia; order Cytophagales; family Flammeovirgaceae; genus Chondrinema; species Chondrinema litorale. The sequence continues at coordinate 180,502 of NZ_CP111049.1, read as the reverse complement.
GTACTGATAAAGGTGTGTATGCTGTAATGGAGTTAGACCCAACAGACGGCTTATATAGAACTTTTAGCTTAACTGGTCCTAAACCACCAATGATTCAATTGCACGATCATAATCTTAAGTTAGTAAAAGAAGTTGCTATACAAAATAAGATTGGCAATGAGTATATGCATTACAAATTTGCCAGAAGTAGAAATGGGAAAATATTTGTGTTCTCCAATTTGCCAAACAGGCAAGCCAGAACTAATTTCCTTTTTATGGAGACTTTTGACATGGAAACCCTAACATCTCTTGGCCCTCCACAAAAGATAGCTGAATCTAACATGAAAAACAGGTCTAACTATGGCTCTTTTTATCTGACAGAGTCGAGAGATAAGACTTTATTTATGCTTTATGATTCAGATATTTATGAGAAAAGCGAGAATGAAAAGTTTACGGTAAGGGTATATAATGAAGACATGGAATTGCTTTGGGAAAAGAAAATTACCATACCTTATACAGACAAACTATTTGAAATTGAGAACTACAGAGTTGACAATTTTGGCAATGCATACATTTTAGGAATTGAGTACAAAGACAAACTTAAAACCAGAAGAAGAGGCAAACCAAACTATGAGTATAAAATCCTTTCTTATAAAAATGGAGGTGAAGAATTTAAAGAGTACACTGTTGAGCTTGAAGACAAATTTATTACCGATCTTAACTTTAGAATTGCTGATAACGAAGATATAATTTGTGCTGGATTTTACTCAGACAAAGGCACCTTAAGTATGAAGGGAACTTATTTTTTAAGTGTTGATGCTAAAAGCGGAAAAATTAAAAAGAATGGTACTAAGCAGTTTGATGCCGATTTTTTAAAAGGCTTTATGAGCGAAGTAAAAGCTAAAAAGGGTAATAGAGAACTTTACAAATTCAGTATCGATCAAATAATTCTTCGTAGCGATGGTGGTGCCTTGTTGATTGCTGAGCAATTCTATATAAGAGAAGTAGCAAGATATAACCAACAAACTGGCTTTTACGATTATACTTATTATTACTATTATAATGATATTATCGTAATTAATATAAGGCCAGATATGAGCATTGAGTGGGCTACGAAAATTCCAAAAAGACAGGTTACGACCAACGATGGTGGCCACTTTTCATCTTATGCTTATGCAATTCAGGGTGGGCAAATCCATTTGATTTACAATGATAATGTAAAGAATGTGATGAAAAATAATCCTGATAGAACTTATTCTTTCAATGGTAAAAAGTCAGTAGTTGTTTTAGCTACCATTAATAAAGATGGAACATTAAACAGAAAACTGGTTTCTAGTAATAAGGCTGAAAAAATTCTTACCAGACCCAAGAGCTGCGAACAAATAGCAGACAACGAAATGATTATTTATGGTGAATTAAGAAAGTACTATAAAATCGGTGCTATCCAATTTTAATCTCCGTAAGTACTTTAAAAGCCTCCGGATAAAAGCCTATTCGGAGGCTATTTTTTGCTTATAACTTTCATTTTCTCATAAATATGTTTATTTATTAATCTTTTTTGGTTTATTTTTAATTCATATGTTTTTATTATTAACATTTATTGCTATATTCAATTGTCAAATTGAATTTTTAAACTTAAATAATTTTTTTACTTATGAGTTATCTTGCAAAAGCCAAAGAGTTGTACTCCATGATCGACCAAGGACAAATAATGGATGCATTTGAAAAATTTTACCACAACGACATTGAAATGATCGAAGCCACAGGAGAGGTTCGAAAAGGTAAGGATTACAACCGCGAATTTGAGACTAAATTTATGAGTAGCATTCAAGAAATGCATGGTGGTGGTACAGATCGTATTACTGCAAATGAAGAGGATAAAACGACAATGGTTTCATCTTGGATGGATGTAACTTTTAAAGATGGCAATAGAGTAAAAATGGAAGAAGTAGCCGTTCAATATTGGCAAGACGACTTAATAATCAAAGAAAGATTTTATTACAACCCTGGACCAATGATGTGATTCCTAAAAGATAGGCACCAGCTATCATACAGACAGAGCCTGTTCGTTTCCTTTGAACAGGCTTTTTTATTTGGAATTTTTCATCACGTTAATTTGTATTAATTTTATAAAAAAGCTCTTTAATAATTTAGCAAGTAATTAAGTGTAAAGTAAAAATTATGAAATTAACTTCTGTTTTGAGATTATCATTGGCTCCGATTCTACTTGGTTTGCTATTTTCTTTTAAGATGGTTCCTCCTACTGAACCTACAAACGAAATTGAATGGCTAACTTGGGAACAAGCTATAGAAAAACTTGAAAATGGCGACAAGAAAAAGATATTTATAGATGTTTACACCGACTGGTGTGGCTGGTGCAAGAAAATGGATAAAAGTACTTTTCAACATCCAGAAATTGCAAAATATATGAAAGAAAACTTTCATGCTGTAAAACTGGATGCAGAAGGTAAAGAAGACATTGTTTTCCGCGATCATACATTTAAATATGTTGCACAAGGAAGAAGAGGTTACCACGAACTAGCAGCTTCGCTTTTACAAGGTAAAATGAGCTACCCTACTGTAGTTTTTCTTGATGAAGAAGCCAACTTAATTTCTCCAGTTCCAGGTTATCAACCAGCAGAAAGTTTCCATAAAATATTGACTTATTTTGCTCAAGAACATTATAAAGATACTGAGTGGCAAGATTTTGAAAAGACTTATAAAGCACCAGAAGGTTTAAAGTAAAACCACAAAAAAGGCTTCTAATTAATTAGAAGCCTTTTTTTATCTAAATTTTAAGCAATTACATTTTATATTCATCTTTAACCAGTTCTGGAAAAGTTTTCATCACCTTCTCTACCTTAGGGCGACTTACACTCGAAACATAAGGCTGATTTGGGTTTAACTCATAGTAATTTTGATGATAACCCTCAGCAACCCAAAACTGTCTATAAGGAGTAACTTTGGTTACTATTTTTTTATCAAACTTCCCAGATCCATCAAGTTCTTTAATAACTGCTTTCGCTTGTTCCTTTTGCTCAGCATTGTGGTAGAAAATCTCTGAACGATATTGCTCTCCAACATCAGGACCTTGTCTGTTTAACTGTGTCGGGTTATGTGCAACAAAAAACACTTTAAGTAAAGTCTCATAACTAACCTCATTCGGGTCGTAAAAGATTTGAATAGACTCTGCATGCTTCGTTTGCTTTGTACTTACTTCACCATAGGTGGGATATGCTTTTTCTCCACCAGAGTAACCACTTATTACATCTTTCACTCCTTTAATCCTTTCGAAAGAAGCTTCTGTGCACCAAAAGCAACCTCCTGCAAAAGTAGCAGTTTCTAAGCCCTCAAAATCCTTGTTTTTTGTGTAATCTTTCACCTTCATTACCTCATGGTCTTCAGCTTTTAGCTTACTTGCTTTTTGGCCTTGCGAACATGCAGGTATTAAAAATATGAGTGCTGCTATATATGCTATTAATAAATTTCTCATAATTGTTTAGTTAGATTTCTTATCGGGTAATGGAAAAAATTGAAGACTGGCAGAGTTCGCACAATGTCTGGTCATTTTTTTTGTAAAACCTTCATTAAAGAATACGTGTCCGAGATGGCCTTTACAATTCGCACAAATAATTTCTGTTCTCATGCCATCATCATCTGTTCTTTCTTCTACTCCACCTTCAATTATATCGTCAAAAGCTGGCCACCCAGATCCAGAATTAAATTTGTCTTCTGATTTAAATAAAGGATTATTACATTGCTTACACAAATAGATTCCTTCCTTTTTAGTATCGTAATATTTACCTGTAAAAGCTCTCTCTGTACCCTCTTTCAGAATAATGTTCTTTTCTTTAGAACTTAGTTCGTTGTAATTATCAGGGTCATTAATCACTTCTGGTAAGCCTTCTACATTTATTGGAGCTTGCTGGCTATATCCGCAAGAACTACAAATTACCATCGCCAAGATAAAATATAAGATTCTATATAATTTCATAAATAATCAAATTTAAGGTTTAAAGATCAACACACTGTTTTAAATTGTTGTTTTTGTTTTTTTGGATTGTTTCAATTTTTGAATGATTGATACACCTGTTTCTTTATATAAATAGATAAGTGTACCTGAAGATAGTAAAACTATAACTGCCATTAAAAACAACAGGCCACCATCGTTTTGCACTACGATGCCAAGTACAGTTAAATGAGAAACAATTGCTCCAGATATAATAGCAAATGAAGCTACTGCTCCATAAAAAACTGTTTTTGGTGTTAACAATAAAATACCTGCTACCAGTTCTGCTATACCTGTGCCTATTCTGCCTAAAGGTTCCATTCCTAGCTGACTAAAAATGTAAACACTCTCCGGAGCTGCAGTAAATTTAAAAAACAAGGTTTGTAGTAAAATAGCTGCAGCTACAAATCTTAAAATAAGGGCTAAGATTTTCATAATGTATATGTATATGTATATGTATATGTATATGTATATGTATATGTATATGTATATGTATATGTATATGTATATGTTTATCTTTTTGATTTATACCAAATTAGATCAACATACGAAGTTTTTTTGTCAGCTGGATGACACTGATGGTTACCTAAACCAAATAACAATGCATAGTAAAGTTAAAAAATCATAAAATAAAAAATCCACATCAAAGACGTGGATTTTTAGTCTAAACAAAAATCAAAAAACAGTAAACCAGTTGCCAAGCATTTCTGGAAAGCTTAGACCAGAAATTTACGCAAGCTGATAAAGGGTAAAGCTTTATATATCTTAATTCGTTGCTACTTGAGTTTTTACACCTTCAAGTTCGTGTTTACATGGATACAAAACAGCTTCGAAATGCTCGTTTTCTTCTTTCAAAATTCTAAATCTGTATCCTGCTTCAATTAAGATCTCTTGAATCTTAGAGGTATTTGTCTCGGCTTTTCTAAAATCAACTTTTAATTTGTTGCCTTGCTCACTTAAATCCAAATGAGTTACACCAAAAGAATAAACCACTTTTGCTGTGATTCTTTCTTTACATAAAGAGCAAAATACCGACTCGTGATGATGTTCTTCTTCAGCAGTTTGACCAAATAAGTTTGCTGATACTAAAAGAGATATTAATAAACCAAGTATGTAATGTTTGAAGTATTTCATTGCTAGCGTTATTGAATATTTATCTTATTAACTCCAAAAAGTGCACTCAAGTAATATCAGGACTAAAAAGTTAAATTTTGTTCACAACTTATAGGTGAGAATTGAGTAACAAATACCTCTTTTAATAGTAAAACCACTTCAAAATATAAAATATTTAATTCTTAATACCACTTTAAAGTGAATCGATCCAGCGTGAGTCTGTGTAGTAAAATGTGATAATTGATGTAATTACATTGATTTTTTTTCTGATAATGTGATAAACTCTTAAATACCCACTTAGTGAATAAACCAATTGTTGTTATAAAAAAAAAGCCAGTTAGCGATTGCTAACTGGCTTTTAATAATTTAATGGAGATGATTAAATCAATCCCATTTTCTCTTTGAGTTGCCGAATTTTTTCTTTCTAAATCCTTCACCATTCCCGCTTCTGCTTCTACCGCCTCCGCCGCCTCTAGAATCTCTTCCACTAGGTTTAGCATTTGCTGGTTCTACGTTCACTGGAATTCCCTGATAACTTAAATTGCTAAAAGATTCTGGGAAGCTAGTACTAAACTCGCTGTCAATCTCGAAAAATGAGAAACTTTTCATAATCTCGATATTACCAACTGGAATCTTCTCATTTCTAAATTGCTTGTTTATTAAACCAATCAATTTAGCAGGGTTTAAGCTGTTCTTTTCACCTAGGTTGATAAAGTATCTTGAGTATTTCTTATAGCCATTGCTACCTCTTCTACCTCCTTTGCTACCATTTCTATCTCCTCTATCAGAAAAAGAAGAATCTCTCTCTCTTTTTTCCTTAACATTTTTGTTAAGATCTGGAGCATCTTTATAGTATTCAAGAAAACGGTTAAACTCGATTGAAACAAACTTTTTAATAAGTTCATCTCTCTCTAACCAAGAAAGCTTTTTGTAGATCACATCCATAAACTCTTCAATCTCATCACCATCTACACTTACTTGCTCTACTTTGTCAATCAGACTGAAAAGTTGTTTTTCACAAATTTCTTTACCATTAGGAACTTGTAATCTCTCAAATTTGAAATTACCTTTTTTCTCAATGATTCTGATTTTGCCCATCTCTCTACTATGAATAATAGATACAGATGTTCCTTTATTTCCTGCTCTACCAGTTCTACCACTTCTGTGTACATACACTTCGGCTTCGTCTGGTAGATTGTAGTTAATTACGTGAGTAAGTTCGTTTACATCTAGCCCACGAGCAGCTACATCTGTTGCTACCAATAGTTGAATGTTTCTTATACGGAAACGATTCATCACATAATCTCTCTGAACCTGAGATAAATCTCCATGTAATGCATCGGCATTATAGCCATCGTGCATTAACTTCTCACTTACTTCTTTACACTCTCTTCTGGTTCTGCAAAAGATAATGCCGTAGATATCTGGCTGTAAATCTGCAATACGCTTAAGTGCTAAATAGCGATCTTTTGCTTGCACCATGTAAAATACATGATTTACATTACTAGATGTTGTGTTTTTCTTGCTTACAGAAATTTCCAATGCATTATTCATGTAATTAGATGAAATCATTGCAATTTCTTTCGGCATAGTAGCAGAAAACAATAAAGTTTGTTTTTCTTCAGATGCTCCTGTAAGAATGGTGTCCAAATCGTCTTTGAAACCCATATTTAACATTTCATCAGCTTCATCCAATACTAACCAAGAAATATCTCTAATGTCAAGAGCTTTTCTTTTCATTAAATCTATTACTCTACCCGGAGTACCAATAACCAATTGTGCACCTTGTTTCAAATCTTTAATTTGTGGCGTAATAGATGCACCTCCATAAACTGGTAATACATTCAAACCTTTTTTGTATTTAGAAAAAGACTGAAGGTCTTTACTAATTTGAATACAAAGTTCTCTTGTCGGACATAATACTAATCCCTGTACAGATTTTGAAGAAGGATCTGCCAATTCTACTAGTGGAAGGCCAAATGCAGCGGTTTTTCCTGTTCCTGTCTGAGCCAGTGCAACAAGATCCTGCTGATTACCTGAAAGTAAGTGGGGCAGAGTTTGTGCCTGGATGGGTGTGGGTTGCTCAAACCCAATTTCCTTAAGCGCCTTAAGGATTTCTGGCGAAAGGCCAGAAGCTTCAAATGTTTCTATTTGCATAACTTTTCTTTAATTCGTTTGCCCCCTGAATTTCCCAAATTATATTGCCAGGCAGCAAAAGTCTGCAAAGTACGCATATTTATTCCACAATATTCTCTTTTCCTAGATTTTATTTTAATACTTCCATTTATTTTTAATTATAACCCGTGTATATACCCTTAATTCAATTTAATCACCGATTTTTAATAAAAAACAAAAGCCACCAGCAGAGCAAGTGGCCTTAAAAGTTGACTGAATTGGATCAGAATTGTATTCTGTAAAGTACATCTGGAAAGAAGCCTATTTGCTCTACTATGTCAATTTCGTCTGTTACTTCATTGTATCGCTCAACAAATACATTTCTCCTATCTGTAACATTTTGGAAATCGACAAAGAACTGGTGAGATATATTTTTAGTTCTGCTATTTAATCTAAAACCGAATTTTACATCCCAGCGGAAATACGGATCATATTGTTTACTATAAGCCTCATCTTCATACAAAACTTCTCTACCCAAGTTAGCACGAGTTGCTTCTAAATTAATTGGTGTGTAAAATCTACCACCAGAATTTGCCAGCTTGGTATCGAATGTAAGCGCATTGCGCTGTTCTTTACCTACTTTCCATTCTTTACCGAAAAGTAGATTTACAACATACTGGTTATTAAATGCCGTATTGCGCTCCACTCCATCACTTCCTTTATATCTCGAATCAAACAATGAAGTAGTCAACAACATGTAATAACCTTGACTAAAGAATTTTTCTAGTGTTAATTCTAAACCATAATTAAATCCAGTTCCTTCACTCACCAATGAGCCTTTTTCTGAGAAAGCGAAATCAGAACCATCGTTAATTGCTGCAAAACTACTTGGTGCAGATTCAATAGGTATTTTGGTTAATTGCTGATAATAGGTTTCCGCTTTCAACCTCCAATCGTTACCCAACCTTCTATCATAGCCTAAAACAAAGTGATGACTCCTGATAAAATCCAAGTCTTCGTTGGTTCTCACATTTACACCATTCACCACTTCCTCTAATAATAATGTTGGTAAAGGAACCATTTGAGAATGATAGCCATAAGCAATACTCAATCGCTGGTTTGGTCTAAATTGCCAACTCAATGCAGCTCTTGGTTCTAAAGCAAAAGAACCATTAAACTCTAGATATTGGGAATGTAAACCCGCGGTTAAGCTAAAATCGTCTGTAAACTTATATTCCCCTTGTGCAAAAGTTTGAATGAGTGGAAAACTGGTATCTGTGTCTCTGTATCTGATAAAATAGTCTGGAATGCCATCATTATTCTCATCAGGAATTTCTACTCGATTATCTCTATCGTCTACCAAAGAATTTACTCCAAAAATCTCGGTAACAATACCTGCTCGCATATTTAATCTAGCACTAAATTTCTTATTTAAAGTAGATGAAATATTGATACGATTTTGTGTATCATCTAAATCTACACTTCTGTATTTTTGAATGGTATTTCCAGATTCATCTCTTATTAAAGCATCTTCTTCGTAAGTGTTATGTAGCGATGAAAAACCTACAACAGATTGTAAATAGGTGGTTTTATTGAGACTGATTGTATGTTTTAATCCAAACAAAGCTAACTGATTATCTACATAAGCATCTTCATTCGGGTTGGCAAAAAGATCTGTTTCGTCTATGTCATCACCTAAAAAATCTATATTACTCAAACCTCCCATGCCAAAAAGCTCGAACCTACCTAGTTTGGTTTTTCCAGAATTTAATTTGAAAGAGAAATCCTGATAGTAAGGAGTGGCAGAAGTGCCTGTTGCTGCCAAACTAGCTATGCCATAGCGATAAGAAGCAATAAATGAAGCATCATTCTTTTTGCTAATGGGTCCTTCAGCCATAAACTCCATTCCACTAAAAGCACTCATTTGTCCAGTAAATTCATACTTTTCTGTATTGCCACTTCTAAAATTAATATCAAAGACTGCTGCTACAGCATTACCATATTCCGCGGGAAAAGCACCAGTTAAAAAATCGGAACTACGCAACAAGTTCGTATTAAGTGCACTTACTGGCCCACCTGTTGTGCCCAAAGTAGAAAAATGGTTGGTATTGGCAATAGAAACCCCTTCTATTCTCCATAACATACCTGTCGGAGAATTTCCCCTTACAACAATATCGTTTCTAGAATCATCAGCAGTACTAACACCTGCAAAATTGCTAGCTAAACGAGCTACATCATTTCTACCACCAGAGTATCTGGTAACTTCTTCCAAACTAAATGTTCGAGCACTCACCTTTGCCATCTCGTTATTCGGCAAGTCTTTATCTGATTCACTTGTTACCACAATCTCATCGAGCTGCTCTACAGATTCTTCTAGTTTTACATTAAGTACAGACTCTTTACCAGCGGTTACCAATACATTAGGTAGTGTTATGGTTTTGTAACCTACATATTGAATAAGCAAAGTGTGTCTGCCAGTGCTTACATTTTCAATTTTAAATTTACCATCTAAGTCGGTTGTACTTCCTTTTACAGGGTCTGATCCTACAACAATTACAGTTGCACCAATTAATGGATAATCTGCTTGTGCATCTAAAATGGTTCCTCTAATGGTTTGTGTCTGAGCAATAGCACAGTTATAGAGCGAGCCTAATACGATTATTGTGAAAAATAAAGGCAATGATTTTTTCATCTCTTCTATTTAATTTTTGTTTCCTTGAAATGTACTTTGAGAGTGTGATTGAATCGAAAATAGCCTTGATCGCTCCCACAGCGAAGGTAAAAGTCTATCAAGCAGATGAGATGCTCTGTAAAATGGAATATTATTGCTACCAAAATGTGATTGAAGGAAAATCTCGGTTAAACCAGTATAAACCTGTCTGATTATCCATATTTTCCGTTTCACCTAGATGGATTTCCTTTTCATTAGAAATTAGATTGACAGAAACATGCAATTCTAATTTATTAGTGAAACCACATATCTTATAAAATCAGTAAATTGCTGTCTACAACATTAGGGTGATGAAGAAATACTTAACAGAAAGAAATATCAGATACACAGGCATAATTTTTTTAAGCCTATTACTTCCCAATGTTACTGATTTACCTTGTAGTGGATTGGATATAGAATATGCTTTGGCTTTTATGCATACTTTTATTTTTTGGGAAGGTGATGTTTTTATTATTAAGTTTTTTAGAAAGAAATTTACTGGAATAGATCAAACCGCTAAGCGAATTACCTACGCTGCAATATCCATTATTTTATATACTGTACTGGCAAAAACAGCCATTAAATTATTTGCTGCTCAAATCGGCTGGATCACTTTTGATGGATATCACGATTTGTATGGTGAGTTTATGGTAAGTTTTATCACCACCACCACCATCGGTATTGTTTATGAAACACATTACTTTTTTGTACAATGGAAAAAGGAAATTATAGCTGCTGAAAAGCTCAAAAACCAGCAATTGAAAATGGAGCTTTCTGTACTTAAAAACCAAATTAGTCCACATTTTCTTTTTAATAGTTTAAATACTTTGGTTACGCTAATTGAAGAAAAACACGAAAACGCAGCCAAATTCACAGAAAAACTATCTGAGGTTTATCGATACATTTTACAGAATAAGGAGAAAGAACTGGTTAAGCTTGAAGATGAACTAAAATTTGCCGAATCGTATCTATTTCTATTAAAAATGCGCTTTGGTGATAATTTAGATTTTGAAAAGGACATCAAAAATGAACAACTTAATAAATATGTGCCTCCACTTACTCTTCAAATATTAATTGAAAATGCGATTAAGCACAATATCGTATCTCATTCACAACCACTTACCATACAGCTCTATTCTCAAGAAAATTCAAGATTGATAATTCAGAACACACTACAAAAAAAGAAATATGTGAAAGACTCCACCAGAACCGGTCTAGAAAATATTAAAAAACGCTATCAATTTATCTCTAAAGAAAAAGTAGACATCATTACTACAGAAAGTTATTTTATGGTAGCCTTGCCATTGATAAAAGTAGAGCAAAACGAAATGAAATTGAGCGTATGAAAATTTTAATTATAGAAGACGAAGCGCCTGCTTTTCGCCGATTGCAACAATTGATTAATGAAGTAATTAAAGATGCAGAAATTATAGATGTAATCGATACAGTGAAAGATACAGTTGCATGGTTTAATACTAAGCCAGCACCTGATTTAGTCTTTATGGATATACAACTGGCAGATGGCTTAAGCTTTGAGATTTTTAAAGAAACTGAGGTAAAATGTCCAGTAATTTTTACCACTGCTTTCGACGAATACACCTTGCAGGCTTTTAAAGTAAATAGCATCGATTACCTGCTAAAACCTGTGAAAAAAGAAGAGTTGGCTCACAGCATAAACAAACTGCAACAACTTAAGGAAAATCTTGGTGGACAAAACAAACAACAACCAGAACTCAGTGAATTAATTGAAGTTTTTAGGCAGCAAACAACTCCTTACAAAAGCAGATTTTTAGTAAAATTAGGAGAGAGACTCATATCTATTAGCGAAGATGATATTGCCTATTTTTATGCAGAAGATGGTTACGTGCTCATCAAAACAAAATCGAACCAAAAGTTTACCATCGACCATACTTTGGATGAGCTAGAAAAAATGCTAGATCCACACTTATTTTTCCGTTTAAACAGACAGTTTTTAGCTCGGTTTCAGGCAATTAACGAAATACAATCTTACTTTAAAGGCAAATTGGCTGTTTCACTTGCACCGGAATGGAATGAGCATGTAATTGTAAGTAGAGAGAAAGCCCCATTATTTAAAAACTGGTTAAATGCTTAAGTCAAACTTGAACAAGCTTTCACGTTTAAAATGCCGATACGCTTTATTTGCCAATGCTGCGTAAGTCCAGCTATTATACCATTTCAATGGGAATCTGCTATAGGGGAAAGTTTTCTTTTCTGCCTGTAAATAGTTGATGATATCTTCCTTCGATCTGTCGAAACCTAGGTTGTAACAAACTGCCACAAAACCAACTCGCTTTTCTAAAGTAAATGTTTCAATCTCAGGAAAACGATCTTGAACGGTTTTGTAAAACAATACTAGGTACTTAAGTTGCGTATCCACCTTTTTCAATTCCGAAACCTTTTTGTCTAACTCAGTGGGTAAGTGAGATTCTTGAGGAAAAAATGTATCCAGCTTTTCTGCGAAAGATACTTTCATTTGGAAACAACCAACCGAAAAATCTGGTTGAAACCATTTTTCTAAGACATTGTCAGATGAAACCTTATACAGTTTGGTAGCTAGCTGATCTGCCTTTTTTTCTGCTTGTAGAAATCTCACCAATTCAGGATAGACTACCGCAAACATTAAATACAAATCTTCATCAGTAAGGTTATAGGCTTTGACTAATTGCTCAATTGCTGTTTGATGATCCATTAAAAATTGATCTGCTTTGTTAATTCCTACTTGGTACTGCTCATCAAAATCAGACTTTTTAGCTAGGAATAGCAATACAAAATGAAGCATTAAAGAAAGTGGAATTACAGCAAAAGCAATTTTCTTTACCATCAATCTAAAACAGCAAGAGGAATTAAAAACATCATATAAAAAAGAATGTAACTAATGGCTTTAACCACCATTTGCTCCCAATTTAAAACTTTCTGTTTGTTTCTTATGATGTAAGTAACAGAAGCAGGTATTAATGCCACACCCGAAAAAATTAAAAAGAAAGGCTCTTCTTTTGAAGAGATTTCTAAGATAAAAAGACCTGATAAACTCAAAAAAGCATACAATAAAATCCTAAGCCAAAATCCAAGAATTTTCATTGTGTCTTTGGATGCAAAATAATAAATGAATGACATTATTAGACCCAATATAAGTGCTAATAATGCCGATTGTTCGCTCTCTTCACTAGGTGTATTTACCGCATTCACTGTTGTATAAATAGAGTATAAGTAAAGCAAAATATAGGCAATTAAAAAAGCCGAACCCATCCAAGGGTCTAAATCCGATTTAGATACTCGAATATCTCTTTTCTTTTTACGCCTTGCCAGATTTGCGTTTTCTAGTGGTTCTTTCTTTAAGTTTTCACTTTTCTCTTGTTGAGTTTTTGCAGGTTCAACTTTTTTAGGCTGTTCTACTAATTTAGGAGGTTTTTCTGTTTCAAGTTTTATTGGTTCAACAACTTCCTCTTCTTCAACAACTTCTGTAGCTTCTATTTGAATCTCTTCTTCTACTATTACATCATTTCCTGTTAATGCGGTAACTACTTCTTCTACCTCACTAACTACTTGTATACCAGTAAATAAAGTGGGAAGAATATCAAAACTAAAACCTTCACCTTTCATCAACATCAATCTTCTTTCTCCATTTGATGGAATATAAAACTGATTGAAAAATGCTTGATACTCATGCTTTACCCAACCAGAATCCATTGAATTAGGTGTGCAGACTAATAAAAAGTGATGGCTAGATTTTAAAGCAAAATCAATTTGATCGAAGAAAGATTTGCCTGCTTCTTTTGAAAGACTATCGTTAGACATAAAAACTCTAAAACCATATGCCCTCAGGGTGCCACCTAACTTTCTTGAAAAACTAGCATCTTCACTACCAAAGCTTAAGAATATATCATAAGTGAAATCAGACTTTTCTCTACTTTCGGTAATCTGTTGTTTAATAGCCGTACCCGATGACTGTAATTTATCTGATGTAGAAACTCTCGCATCTAAAGCATTAAAAAGCTCTTCAAATCCAGATTGCCTATGCATTTGTGGTGTGAGCGTATTCATATTTCTAAGGATATCCATCAAACCGGCAATGGTAGACCTTATCTTCTCATAAAGGATTTTATCATCGGAGATGCCTTGTAAATTAGTACTCTCTACTGTTTTTATTGCTTCTTCTAATTCATCAATTTTATCTTCCCAATATTTTACATATTCCAATCTTTCTACCGGATTAAAAATTTGGGCATCTTCAAGAATTACTGGATAAATCCTATCATGAAAATTGCCATTCTCAGCAATCTCCATCAACTCAAACATACAGTTTTCTGACCTTAGGTATTTGTTGCTAATAATCGTAATTACATAATTGCCATCCCCAATTTTCTCCATAAACTCTTTAATCATCCCTCTGTAGTCTAGCCCGCCAGTTTTATCTCGTACAATTGTTAGTCCTCGCACTTCTAATGAAGCTTGTAACTCGTTTACAAAACTTTCACTTTCGCCACCCCAAGCATATGATATAAATACTTCGTGCAAATATGTATTTTCTGCTCCTGCCATAATTGCTTACAACTTCTTAAAATCTCAGTTTTTCTGCTCTCTACTCAAATAAACCCAACATTAGCATATTTATTAAAACTTTTTGCATCATTTCTTTAACTGTGTTGTTATAAGGAAGTAGAGTTTTCAACCAATAGACTATGAGATCAACTTTTAAATTAAGCAAGGAGCAATTGCGCTACGAAATCGCCAACAGCCTTTCACACGGGGCAGGTTTGGTATTTGGCATAATCTCCATCCCGATTTTAATCATTTATGCCATTTATAACAGTGGTGCTAAAGGTATTTTTGGTGCAGCTACTTTTGGGGCAGGCTTTTTAATGGTATATACTTTTTCTACTTTATACCATAGTTTCCATAAACCTACTGTTAAAAATTTCTTACAGAAACTAGATCACATCAGCATATATTACCTCATTGCCGGAAGTTATACGCCATTTATTTTGGCTTATGTAAACGACATGAAAGGGCTCATTTTGCTGGCTGTACTTTGGTTTCTAGCTTTAGCTGGTACCATTTTTAAAATTTTCTTTACCGGAAAATACGATCTAATTTCTACACTAATCTATTTAGCAATGGGCTGGCTTTTTCTGGCAGTTGCTGATAGCTTTTTCCAGAGTTTCCCGATGGACTGCCTTATAATGGTAATTAGTGGCGGTATTTCTTATACCATTGGTGTTATTTTCTATCGCTGGGAATCACTGCCTTATCACCATGCGATTTGGCATGTATTTGTGTTGGGTGGTAGCATTTGCCATTACTTTGCAGTACTACTTACTGTGGGTGCTTAACAGGTGCTTTTTGTTGGATGTGTTTTAATAAGATTCTTTTTTCAAGCATAAAACCTATAGCTACTCCGGCACCATAAGCAAACAAATCTGACCATAAAAATCTAAATCCTAAAATCAAGCTCCCTAAGATTGTATTTCGAATAGAATCGATCCAGGGAGCATGGTAAAACTGGCTAATTTCAATTATATAACAAAAAGAGATAGCTGCTACCAAAACCCATTTAGATGATTTTGCAGGAAATAAAAATCCCACAAACAGATAGATCAACAAAGCATAAAGGATATCACCCAGATACGGATAGATAAATTCTGGGATAATAGGCGTACGAGAAAGCAAACCCAAAATAATTACAATTCCCATTAATAAGATATACTTGAACCTATTTCTTTTTTGAGGCATTGGTTGAAGTTTTTTGTAAAAGTAGAAATTAGTTTCCCAACATATACACCAGACCAAAATCAAATGTCAAAGGATTTAATATATCACTTTCTACTTTATTGCTTGGATATTGATCTGCATATTGACCTTCGATTGAATATCGTCTTGTAATATTACGCCTTTCTAGCCCCACTTGAAAATTGATAAATAGATGTTTAGACTGTTTAAGTAAATAGTTGTACCTAAGACTGTATGCATTAAATTCTTCTTTAAACTCACTGTAATCACTTCCACTCGTACCTGCTGATTTTCCAGGATCATATATGAGATCTCCTGATTGCGTATTGCTATACCCAACACTCAAAATATGTAAGCTACCATTAGGTGTGGTGGCAACATTAAACAAAATATCTCCTGTAAAACCTTTGTAGGTAAGAAATTTTAAAATGGAGATAGAACTGCTTTCATCGGCATACCTTTCATCTTGTAAAGGTAATTGGTAACCCAACTTAAAACCTAGACCCATATCTCCCAATTTTCTTAAATAGCCAACTCCAGCCTGTTTCAAAGAAAGATGTGCAAAATACTTATTGGAATTTGTGCTGTTCTCTTGTGCTTTTGCAGATTGATAAAAAAGGGAAATGATAATTAGTAAGTAACATGTAGTTGAGAAATTTCTCATAGCGGTTTTAAAGTATTTGTTTGATAAGTAATAAAATTTGGCTAGTGATTATCTTCTATTATCAGACAAATAACTTTGTTTTTTGGACAAAAATGGGCTTTTTTATTTATTAGAAGGATTAGAAATATTGAATTTCTTCAACATGAAAATACTTAAACTTTATCTCTTAATAGCTATTTTTCTCTGTGCAAATACAGCACTTATAGCTCAAAGAATTACTTCAGTTACTATTTCCTCACGTTATATCAATGAACCACCAACTATACCTACACCAAATAAATATTCTTTGAAATTTATTAGAAAAGGTGACGAAGGAATCAGTACCAATAAAATTTTAATTGGTAAAAAACGAAAAAAAAATAGACCCCATCTCATTTTCTGAGGCTCAACTAGACACACTAAAAAATTGGCTAGTATCTGATAAAGGCAACTTTACCTTAAAAGAACTCGGTATTAAAAACAACTTGATTCCTGATACAATTTATGCAGATAGTTTCTGTATATGTAGGTCTTATAGATTATTAAAAACTATTTCAAATGGTGGAGCTATAATGGATTTTCAAATTAAAGATGAGAATGATAATATCTATTCTCTCCACTTAACTAATTTGAAAATAGATGAATTTGATTTGAAAGCTTATCTCACTTTATTTCCATTTTTCGTGAATAATTTGCCTGAAAATATGCCATATGCATATCTTTTTACCACAGCAAGTTTGCAGGAATTTTTACTAACAGACTATGCTGATGCCATTACTTGTGAGGATTTTTATTATTGGGAATTTCTCAAGGAACATCCAGAAAGAACAAATCAACAAAACAGAACAAAAGAAGGCTGGGATTTTGATGCCTACTTAAAATCAAGAAAACAAGATTGATACAACCTAAACCGGAGTCGGATTAAATTTATAACCCATTCCGTAAATGTTTTGCAAGTAATCTTTACCACCTGCTTTGGTTATTTTCTTTCTCAAGTTTTTAATATGCTGATACACAAAATCGAAAGAATCGTATAAATCTACCTGATCACCCCAAAGGTGTTCTGCAATTGATTGCTTAGTTAAAACCCTGTTTTTATTTGCCAGAAAATACTCAAGTAATTCTAGCTCTTTACGAGTTAAAATTAGCGGTTCATCGTGTATAGTAACCTCAAACTTATCTGGGTCGATACTAATTTCATTAAAGATAATTCTTTGTTGTCCTTCAAAATTTCTTCTGCGATAAACAGCCTTTAAGCGAGCATTTAATTCAGAAAGATGGAAAGGCTTGGTGAGATAATCGTCTGCTCCATAATCTAAGCCAGAGAGTCTATCGTCTAGTTTATCTCTTGCAGAAATAATGAGCACGCCAGTAGCAGGTTGTTTCTTTTTTAAATCTTTTAATACTTCAAGTCCATTGCCGTCAGGCAGCATAATATCTAGCACAAGCATATCGTATTCAAATGCCGAAATGCTGTTTACTGCTTCAATAAATGTAAAAGCTGTATTACAGATATAACCTTCTCTCGATAAATAGTCTCTCACATTTTCAGAGAGCTCTTTATTATCTTCAACTATCAGTATTTTCATAGTTTTGTTTGTGGTATTTTACTTACCCTCACTGGTAAATTTTAGACAAAAGTACAGTAGCATTTTGAAGAGAATTTGAAGTTCGCTTCAATAAAAATGTACTATTTAGGCTGCTTTGAGCATTGTGAACCAGATTTTGACAAAAATCTGTAGACTCAGTTAATTTAAAAGCTTGTACTTTTTATTTTTTGGTTAAAAGAAGGAAGTTTACAGAAGTAAGGTGATTCGATAAATTAAACCAGTTTTCACCTTTATTATCCGAAAGATACAAATTGCCATTGTTCGTTCCAAAAGCTAGAGTTTTATCTTTTCTTACAAAAGAATGCCTGAGAACAATTTCAAAAACTGGTGGTTTTGGCAAACCGTTTAATTGTGCTTGCCAGCTTTTGCCTGCATCAACAGTTTTATACACTGCCAATTCTAAATCTTTAGGAATTCTCTTTTCGTCACTTTCTGCTGGAATTACCCAAGCAGTTTTTTCATCTTCGCCAATTGCCAGCCCAAAACCATAGTAAGGAAATTGATCTTTACCACTTACATCAAACCAGTTTTCTCCGGCATCATCGGTTTTAAAAATACCACAATGGTTTTGCTGCCAGATAACTTGGGGATTATCTTGATTCATAAGTAACAAATGTGGATCGTGACCAACTTCTGCCTTTGGGTTTGGCAAATATGCAGCTCTCAATCCATTGTTTTTAGGTATCCAGTTTTTGCCTGCATCTTTTGTTTCAAATACACCAGCACAACTCACTCCGATATAAACATGATCGCTATTTTGTGGATTTACAACAATCGAATGGATAAAAGGATAGTCTTTTCCCGCGCCAAACCATTCCATGTCGTTCATACGACTTGGGTGATTCCATAAGCCTTCTACCAACTCAAAGTTTTTCCCATTATCATCACTGTAAAACAAACCTCCGGGCTCTGTTCCGAGCCATAAACAACCGGGTTTATCTTCTCCGGCACCTTGCATTACCCAAATTTTCTTGAGTGGTACTTTTTTTCCGGGTCTGTATTCATAATCTTTGTAAGAAGGTGTTGGAACAGTTTCCCAACTTTTGCCTTCATTAGTAGAATAGTGTAGTTTTTGTCCCCAATGCCGATGCGAAACACCTACCCACCAATAGCCATTTCGTTCATCAACAAAAAGCATAGAGACAGGAAAACCTGTAAATTGTATATCTAATAATTCCCAACTGCCAGATTTACGCTCGTAAATCACCAATCCTTTAGATGTGCCTGCAAGTAATTTCATATAGTTTTATCCGCCAGAAAGTGCCTGAAAAATTATAATTTCGTCATCCTCTTTTACCTGATCGTAAAAATGCTGGCGGTCTTGAATTAATTCATTTTGCAAATATATATTCACGTGCTTACGCAATGCTCCATTATCATCGAGCAAATAAGAAAGTATTCCCGGATACGATTTTTCAATGTTATTCAATGTCTCTTTTACAGTTGCTCCCTCAAACTCTGTATCTTTTAAATCAGGAAAAAACCTCCTGAGTGCCGATGTAAACCTGACAATAGCCATAAAATATTTATGTGTGATTGTAATAAAGTAGTTTGCCTTTTTAACAAACTATATAGTACAGATAATTCAATCTAATTTATATTTTTGATGAAAGATGAGTTAACTTATCTTTCACCAAATAAACCAATAAAAACGAAGATATTATGAAAGACCTACTTTCACAAATAGCCATTTGGCAACAACAAGGAAAAAAACTAGCACTAGCTCGCGTAATAAAAACTTGGGGCTCCTCTCCCCGACCTGTTGGCTCAAGCATGATTATTACCGAAGATATGGAAATGGCTGGCTCAGTAAGTGGTGGTTGCGTAGAAGGAGCTGTATTAAAAGCCACCAAATCCATATCAAACCCGCATGATGGGTTAAACCTACAATTTGGAATTAGCAACGATGAGGCTTGGACAGTTGGTTTGAGTTGTGGTGGTAAACTCGATGTATATCTTCAAAACTTAAATGATGATGAACTTTTTGCCACTTTATTAGAAAAACTTAACCATAACGAAAGTTGCGTTTTAGTGACTGATCTAAGTGAACATAAGTCTACCAATATTTTATTTAGTCCAGATGGAAAAGTGATTATTAAGGATGGAGAAATAACCATAAGCGACAACTTATTTAAGACTGTAACTGAAGCTTATAAACACAGAAAAAATGAGCTACTAACTGAGGGAGAACATAACTTTTTTATACAGAACTTTCCAAGAAAAAGCCAGCTATTAATTATTGGTGCGGCTCATATCACTTCTGCATTAGTGAAACTGGCAGACATCTACGATTTTGAAAGTGTTGTGATTGATCCTCGTGGAATTTTTGCTCAAAATACCAGTTTCGAAATAGAACCAGATCAATTGATAGAAGAATACCCTTCTGAAGTGTTGAGTAAATTCGATTTAGATGCACAAACCTATGCAGTAATTCTCTCGCATGACCCTAAGATTGACGATGATGCCTTGCATGCTTTATTACCATCTGATGTGGCTTACATCGGTGCACTTGGAAGCAAGAAAAACCAAGCAAAAAGAGCTGCCAGACTACAAGAAGCTGGTTTTACCGAAGAACAAATTAATAAGATAGAAGGTCCGATCGGCTTAAATATTGGTGCCAGTGGTGCCAAAGAAATTGCTTTGAGCATTATGGCATCTATCATCAAAACTAAGAATGGAGTTAGCTGATCAAGGATGCGCTGCCACCCAAACTTCGCCATCTTCAAAAAACTCTTTTTTCCAGATGGGGACTGTTTCTTTTAGGGTGTCTATGGCATACTGGCAAGCTTCAAAAGCTGCTGCTCGATGAGGTGTTGCTACAACAATAATTACAGCCACTTCACCGATTGCCAATGTGCCCACTCGGTGGTGAATTATCACACTATAAGCTTTCCAACGCTCTACAACTGTATCAGCAATTTTCTGCATTTCGGAGATGGCCATTGGTATGTAAGATTCGAATTCGAGCTTGACCACCTTTTTGCCTTTAGTTTGATCTCTCACCGTACCGATAAAAGCAGTATTGCCACCAGAAGCAGGATTTATCGCTAAGTCTACACATTTTCCAGTATCGAGCGGAGTATCAAATATTTGTATGTCTGTCATTGTTGTTTCGTTTTTTGTTTCAGAAATTCTAGCATCGTTTTCCAACTGAGTGCCGCACAGTCTAGTCTGGCTGTTTGTGTTTGCAAAGCTTCAAAGGCCTCAAAGTCAACACTATACACTTCACCTTCTAATTCATTGTGGATGTAAGCTAGAAAATTGCTGCAAATATCGATTGCTTCTTCATAGCTTTTACCTTCTAATGTTTGAATCATAATAGAAGAAGATGCCTTCGAAATGGCACAGCCAAAACCATGAAAATGCAAATCATCCAATATATCCTTATCAGCATCAATAAATAAATCGAATCGGTCGCCACAAATCGGATTATTTGCCCGCAAACTTAAAGTCGCTGTTGGCACTTTTTCAAAATGATATGGCTCTTTATTATGCTTTTTAATTACTTCGTGATATAGGCTGTTTAACTGATTGCTCACATCCAAAATTTTTTAAGTTCTACCAAGGCATTTACCAATCTCGCTACATCTTCTTCTGTATTATAAATAGAAAAAGATGCGCGAACAGTTGCGGGAATATCCATTCCGTTAAGTAAAGGTTGTGTACAATGATGCCCCGCTCTTACAGCAATTTTTGCATCAGAAAGAAAACTGGCAACATCATGCGGATGCACATCTGCTACTTGAAAAGAAACAATTCCGGCAAAATGTTTCGGAATACTAACTACTTCAACTCCATCCATCTCTCCAATTTCTTTTCTAAGCAAAGCTGCTAGATTTTGCTCATGTACAAAAGTCTCTTGCAAATCTAATTGCTCCACAAAATCCAATGCCGCACCCAAACCAATTACCCCGGCGATGTTTCGCGTTCCTGCTTCCATACCATGTGGATATTTCATCCAACTGGCTTCTTCAAAACTCACTTCGGTAATATTTCCACCACCAAATTTAGTCGGCTTTACCTGATCGTGAAATTTTTCGGCACAATAAAGCACACCAATACCAGTAGGCCCAAACATTTTATGTCCAGAGAAAACTAGAAAATCAGCGCCGATTTCAGTGATATTTACAGAGAAATGTCCAACACTTTGTGCGCCATCTATTAACACAGGAACACCGTATAGATGTGCCAATTCTGTAATTTCTTTAATTGGGTTAATCGTTCCTAAAGTATTGGAAATGTGGGTAATAGCTATCAACTTTGTGCTATTATCTAACAAATTCTCTAATTGAGAAATATCTAATTCTCCATTTTCATCAATAGGAATTACTACTAATAAAGCCTTCTTTTTCTTACAGATTTGCTGCCACGGAATCAGGTTGGCGTGATGCTCCATTTCAGAGATAATTACCTTATCACCTTCTTCCAATTGATCTGCCAAATAACCTTCTGCCACCATGTTAATCGCATCAGTTGTACCTGCACAAAAGGTAAAGCAATTGGCTGAATTTCCACCCAAAAACTGATGCAATTGCTTTCTTACACCTTCGTACTTTTGTGTTGCCTGAGCCGAAAGATCGTATACACCTCGATGGATATTCGAATTTTCGAAACTATAAAATGCCGAAACAGCATCTATCATCGACTGTGGTTTTTGTGCAGTAGCCGCGCTGTCCAGATAAACCAGATCAGGAAATTTATTGAAAAGTGGAAATTGTTTTTTAATGGCTTGGGCATCAAAAGGCATATAAAAAGGTAATTGAATTTAAGTTTTAAAAATTGTCTGCTTTTAGAAGCTGGTTTTAAAAATAATTCTGATTTTTGGATTTTGGTTCTAAAAGCAAGTACAAATATCCAGAGAAATAGTATCTGGTAAATTAAATTTTCTATGAAATACGATGTAATAGTAATTGGCGGCGGTGCAGCAGGTTTTTTCGGAGCGATCCAATGTGCAGAAAGAAATCCGAAATTGAACATCTTAATTCTGGAAAGATCTGCACAGGTACTTGGTAAAGTAAAGATTTCTGGTGGTGGCAGATGCAATGTAACTCATGGCTGTTTCGACCCGAGAGAGATGACGGGATTCTATCCTCGTGGAATCAAAGAATTGCTTGGCCCTTTTCATCAGTTTTTGTGTGGCGATATGATGGGCTGGCTAGAAGACCACGGTGTAAGTACCAAGATCGAAGATGATGGAAGGGTTTTTCCTGTTACAGATAATTCGCAAACCATTATCGATTGTTTTATTCAGCAATGCCGAAAAAATAAGATTCAGATTACTACTGGCAAATCGGTTACCCAGATTAAACCCACCGAAACAGGATGGCGAGTACAAACCAAAGAAGAAACTTTTAGTGCCGATAAAGTGCTTTTAACCACTGGTAGCAGCCCTGCTGTTTGGAAAATGTTAGGCAAAATCGGTTACGATATTATAGAGCCTGTACCTTCACTTTTTACTTTCAATATCAAAAATCCTTTACTGAAAGATTTACTCGGTATAGCCGTGCCCAATGCCGAAGTGAAAATTAAAAACACGTCTTTTGCTGAGTCTGGCCCCCTACTAATTACGCACTGGGGATTAAGTGGTCCGGCAGTACTCAAACTTTCTGCTTGGGCTGCTAGAGAGCTTTTTGATCTCAATTACAATTTTACAATTTCTGTAAATTGGACAGGAAAATCTAGTGAAGATATAGAAGCAGAAATTCAGCAGAATAGAAAAACGCAGGGGAAGAAAAATGTGGCGAATTTGCAAATTGCGCAATTGCCTAAAAGATTATGGCAAAGAATGGTGAAACTAAATTTGCCAGAAAATATAAATTATGCTTCGATGAACAGCCAGCAGATTAGTGCAATGGTAGAAACTATAACTGACTGCAAAATAGAAGTAAAAGGGAAAAGTACTTTTAAAGATGAGTTTGTAACCTGCGGAGGAATCGATACCAAAAACATCCATTTTAAAACCATGGAAAGCAAACTGCATCTGGGTTTGCACTTTGCCGGAGAAGTAACCAACATAGATGCGATCACTGGTGGTTTCAATTTCCAAGCCGCTTGGACAACTGCTTTTCTAGCTGCAAAAGGAATTTGTGGGGAATAAGTTTAGAAGATTATTCCCTGATAAACCTACTCCATTCATCAGATTCGGCGATTTGTTTGATGGATTGGTTTCTGATTTCCAGAAATGATTTCATGTAGTTTTCTAAATACAACCTGTTAAAAAGCTTACCGATAACTCCGAATGGAGATTCAAAATTGAACTCATCGTACATGATGGTCGTATCTCCTTGAGAATCAAATTTATGCAGGTGTTTCATTGATTGGAAAGCTCCTTTTTGCATCTCGTCTACAAAAAATTGAGGCTTCTCTAAACTAGTCATTTTAACTGTTAATTGCTGGTAGATTCCCAAATGTTTAGCTCTCCAAGTTACCGTTTCACCCAACTCTAACAAACCCGAAGTTTTACCCGTAATCGCTTTTTCGTGAGTTTCACTTACCGAAAACTGATGCAAATCTATACTTCGAGAAAGATCAAATACCCTTTCAACAGGAGCAAGAATATGGGTTTGTAGTTTGATGAGAGGCATTAATTTTCTTTAATTTCAACTCTGTTTTCTGTAATTATAACCTCCACTTTTTCACCTGCAACTAACCTATCTGATGGAGGTTTAACTTCGATTGTTCCTGAAAACTTAAGTTTGTAAATATTTTTTTCTTTCAACACTCGCATTTGATCAACTGCTGAATCTCTTAAACTTCCTGCTATACCTACAAATCCTAAATGTTTTATAGATTTTTCTTTTAGACTGAAAACATCAAAACCAACTGTATATTCATATCCTTTTTCAGCAAAGATTAAAATTTCATTATTTGCAAACTGAAAAAAATATGGCTCATAGACATAAGCTTCTCCCATATTTTGTGATTGAAATTTGATATTAAAATTATCATCATCATTCACTAAATAGATCATTCTTAAGCCTCCATTATCAGATTTATACTCTTTGGGTTTAGCAATAATGATCAATTCATCTTTAGAAATCTGTGCATTATCAAAAATATCATATGATGATAAATTGATTTTATTTTCAACTTGTGGAGGATAAATTCTTTTAGCAATATCATTCGTATCAATTAAACCTTGGGAAAAAGCTAATTGCTCAAGTGAAATAAAGAAAATAAATAAGAGCTTTCTCATTTTAATGCACACAACTTTTTAGCTATTTTTTGATGATGTTCGAAGCTAGAATTAGACAAACCCATATTTACACTTGCATGATGTTGCAAACATTTTGAAATCTTATGCTCATCAGCTCCTTCATTAAGCAATTTAATAATCGATGGAACATATGAACTGTATTCATCATTTGGACCGGAATCATTTACACCTATTGGATCCCAATCTTCCCAAAGAATTTTATCTACTTCTTTCCAAAGTTTAGATTTTTTCATATTGAGACTAATTACACTATTCTTTCTCTAAAATCCCATTTTCAGGATGTTCTTTGTTGAAAGTGCATTTATCTTCTGGGATAATTCTATTGCAGCTTTCTGTTTGGTGGAAATCAAATTTTGCGATATCTAGAGAGGAATTTATTTGGATAAAACCCAAATATGCTTCATAACCTGTACCACAAAAACCCATTCCATTTGAGCCGGGGTTAGTCATGTGACCAAACTCGATAATCGCATAAAACTGCCCATCTACTTCTTTTGTAGCCAATACTTCGACCGAATCGATGTATTTGATCTTGGTTAAATCGGTAAGATTGATGGTAAGCAATTCCAGTTCATTAATCGAAAGATTTAAACTAGCTTCGGTTTCCCAAGATGATGGATGGATTTCTTCTAACTCTAATTGTTGAAATGATTGCTGACCTTGCTTTTTCCATTTCATTTTCTGCATGGAGCAACAAGCATCCACTACAAAAAGCTCTTTGTAATCGGCTATTTCGCAAGTTTCATCATCAATTGTTGCCAAAGGGTTTTGGGGAACAAACAGCTTGATGAAATAGGATGATGCCCCAACTTCTGCATTCTGATTTATAGAACCGACTAAAAGATGCTTCTTAGCTTCATTCTTTATCTGATACCAACCTTTTAAACCTTGTGCATTTTCTCTTTCATTAATTGCATCACCACAAGTCTCCCAAGTTTTGGTAAGATACATTTCAAACTTTTTACCATCTGTAAATGCGCCTTCGAGTAGGTAATAATCATTCTTTTCGATATGAGGAAGCAACTCCCAGCTAGACTGGGAGAAAGTATTCAAACTAATTATGCAAAACAGGAATGTTATTACTGGTTTCAAAGTTGGGGTTTTAATTGGTTAGATTAACAACACCCATCATGCCCGCAGCTGTGGCCATGACTATCTGAGCCTTTTATATCTGTTAAAGGTTGATTGTTTTTCCAGTCTGCAAACGATTCTTCGATAGCTCTTAAAAACACGCCTGTTTCTTGTGCACCAGAAACGCCATATTTTCTATTGAAAACAAAAAACGGAACACCACTAAGTCCTAATTTCTGCCCTTCTGCAATATCGCTTACTACTTCATTAGCAAAGCTTTCTTCGTTTATCGCTTTGGTTAAAGCTTCTTCTGCTAAGCCAAGCTCTTTACCCAATTCAAGCAAAACAGCTTTATCGTCCAGATTTTTTCCTTCAATAAAAAAGGCATGCATCAATCTTTCTTTAGCTTCATTTTGCTTGCCTTGCGTTTTAGCAAAATGTAAAAAGCGATGCGCATTAAAAGTATTGGCAGGAACTACTTTATCAAACTGATAATTTAAACCCACACTGGCAGCAACCTGACTCACTTGATCATTCATCTGTTTTGCCTGATCTAAACTCACTCCTTTCTCCCTTGCCAAAAACTCATTGATATTTACAGAAGCGTCAGTCTTAAGTCCCGGCATTAACTGGAAACTTTTCCATTCAACTTCAATTTGATCTGCTTGTGGGAATTGAGCCAAAGCTTTTTCAAATCTTCTTTTTCCGACGTAGCACCACGGACACATTACGTCACTCCAAATTTCTACTTTCATTATGTTATTTGTTTAGCGTCTAATTTTATGTCTAATCTCTAAGCTCATATCGGTCAGGATTAGTTCCTTGCTGCAAAGGTAAATAGATTGAATTGAATCATTCCAAAACAAAAAAATCTCTTTTACCAATCTTGAATTTTTTGCCAGAAATCAGCTTAATTAAGGTGTATTCATCCATAATTTTTTCATTATCAACCTGCACTGCTCCACTTTGTATCAACCTTCTTACTGCTGTTTTACTCAAATCGTTCTTTAGCAAATAGCATGCATCTAAAATGGAAACCATTTGGCTATCAGCATTAAAATCTGCTATCGAAAAAGGTTGAAATACCTTCTCTTCGAAATTCTTATTCTGGAATTGTTGGCTAAAAAAGGCTTCCGCTTCCTCGGCACTTTTCGCATTATGGTATTGACTGATGATGTTTTTAGCAATCAGTTTTTTAATCTCCATAGGATTTTCTCCCGCGTCTAGCCTTAACTGAATTGCTTTCTTTGCTTCATTAGAAAAATCAGTTGCTAAGTCTAGGTATTCACTTATCAAACTATCTGGAATGGACATCACCTTGCCAAACATATCATTTGGTTCATCAGTTAAGCCGATAATATTATTGAGCGATTTGCTCATCTTTTCCTTCCCATCTAACCCGCGTAGCAAGGCCATGCACATGACTATTTGAGCTGATTGATGATGAGACTCCTGCAACTGCCTGCCCATAGTGCAATTAAAAAGCTGATCGGTTCCACCCATTTCTATATCGCTCTTAATCTGTAACGAATCAAAACCTTGAAGAACCGGGTATACCAATTCATGCATGGCAATCGGTGTATTTTCGGTAAATCGTTTGCTAAGTACACGACAAAAAAAGGTATAAAGCCTTATTGATAGCTCTATAAATGTTATTAATAAAAGCCTCAGTCAAGAAGTCTAACCCATAAGTAAATAGGCTCACCGCTCTTCTTCCATGTTTTTTGATAGGTATTTGCTTATGTTTTTGGTTCAGGTAGATACCTAAGTTGTATGACCAAATAAATGCAATGGCTATCACTTTAATGAGGGTATCCAGTCTTTTCTCATCAACCACATGGGTATTTTCCAATTGAAAACCTGCTGATTTAAATGCTCTGAACATTGTTTCTATTTGCCAACGGTTTTTATAAACCTGCAAGCTCAAATCTGTTTGTTGGAAGGATACTAATATCAGATAGGCTATTTTTCCATTTTGATCTACATATTTTAGCCCAGAATAATAAACCAAAGTGTTCTGTAAATAAACGATTTTGGGATGAAAATAAACTTGATGCAGGGGTTGTGCTAACAATAGCCAATGGGCTTTAACTTTTTTGCCATTACAAAGGGTAAAATGCATATTATTACGCACCCTAATGAAGAAACGAAGTTGGTGAGCGGCCAAAAAAGACAGCCATTCCTGCCCTATAAACTCTCTGTCTGCCGTCAAATATTCAATCTTGTTTTTGCCAAAATGTGCCATAAAACGTTCCAACAGGTCTATGCGCTCTGTTTGAGAGGAGTTCCCCCGTTTATCTCCCAGCACACACCAAAATACGGGTAAACCCACTCCTTCATACAATACAGATAAGAATAGAATATTGATATTACGCTTGCCCAGTTTCCAATTGGTTCGATCTAGGCTCAAACGATATTTACCAGATAGGGGTAACATTTTAATGATCAATTGGCAGTAGACTGACTCTTGAAATTCAAACTCTGCAAAGAAACGTTGTATCCTGCGTATTTTTGAAGAAAGTAGCGCACCGTTATGATAACCAGAGGCTAAACGGTTAAAATTGACATTACGCACTTTCAGCAAAGAGGTAATTAAATAGCCCAACATACATAAACGAGCTTTATTTCCACCTACTTCTTGCTTTAAAATAGATACTAATTTGTTACTTTTATCATGGCTTTTCATCGAAGTTAATTTTAGGTGTGGTAACTCAAAAATAAACATCCGATGATGAGCCCCTTATTTTTTTGTCAGGTACTTAGAATCGTTTGTTAAAATCGTTGCGGTGCATGAGCTGAGCCACTGTAACTTTAGAAAGTAGTTGAATAATTTGTTGGAAAGAAAGTGCATTTAACCAATCTGAATTAAAGTGAATTTCTGCCTTTTCTACATCAATAACCTTAGATAATTGTTTGATGTAAGTATCTGCATTTTGTAAAACCTCTTCTGGACTCAGTGGCTTTCTGCTTTTATTTTTTCCTGTCGGGTCACCAATTTGCGCAGTAAAACTGCCTACAATAATGATAACTTGGTGACCTAAATCTTGAAACTGCTTTAGCTTTTTCAACACAACGGCATGCCCAAGG
Organism: Chondrinema litorale; assembly: GCF_026250525.1. GTDB lineage: Bacteria > Bacteroidota > Bacteroidia > Cytophagales > Flammeovirgaceae > Chondrinema > Chondrinema litorale. The sequence continues at coordinate 151,201 of NZ_CP111049.1, read as the reverse complement.
TGCAAATCTGGCGCTGTAGGGTCGAAACCTAGTTTAATAATCAAACTTCGATTTTCTTTTTTAGCTTCTTCTAGTTTTTGCTCAAGTCCAGTTTCTGGAAGAATGATTTCGACATTTTCTTTTAGTACATTCATTTTTAAAATTGATTAAATAAAAAAAGCCCGAACAACTGAATGTCCGGGCTTTTGGAGATATGTTTATATTATTTTACTGCAATGAGGAGTGTGATGAAGCATAAACATACCTTACCCGAACTATCATTGAATAATAATAATCATTGAAAAATGGTAGGCGTAATATGCTGTTCAAGTGCTTCATTAGTGCAAAGCTAAATTAAAATTTCGGAAAATGTCTAAGAATTTTTTTCATTGCGCTTGATATACCTTTTTCTCAAATTCTATCAACCACTTTTTCCGTTCAATTCCTCCGCCGTAGCCAGTTAGGTTTCCGTCTTTGCCAATTACCCTGTGGCATGGAACAATAATAGAAATTCTGTTATGCCCATTGGCATTGGCGACAGCTCTTACTGCATTGGGCTTCTCTAAATTTTCGGCTAAAGCTTGATAGTTTGTGGTCTCTCCGAGTGGAATTTGTTTTAACTTCTCCCAAACCAGACTTTGAAACTCTGTTCCCGGTGTGTCGAGAGCTACATCAAACTGGGTTCTTTTACCTTCAAAATATTCGTTTAATTCTCTTTTTACTTGTTTGATGTGTGCATTTTCACCCGTAAGAATTTCAGCTTTTAACAGGTGCTGTAAGTCTTTAAACTCTGTTTCCAACATTTTTCTATCGGTGAACTCTAAAAGACATATGCCTTTCTCCGTCGCACAAATAAACATGGGGCCGAGTGGTGTGGTAGTTCTATCAATCAACACCACATTTTTTGCCTGACTTTTAGCCGGAGATTTACCTAAAATCTTTTTATAAGTATAGCCAAAACCGCTTAGCGACTCATAACCCAAATCGAATGCTGCATCGGTTGTTCTTTTACCTTCTTTCAACTCTTTGTAAGCATTATTGATTCTGTACATGCGCTGGTAACTATGAAAAGTCATGCTGTAATGATCTTTAAACCAGCGTCTTACCAAATCGGGGCTAATGTTTTCTTGCCTAAGTCTGTAATCCGAAATTTTCTCTTTGGGATTTAATTTTACCAATTCAATGGCTTGTTCAACTTGTTCTGGCGGTTTGTTGGCATTTTCGGTTGGCTTGCAAACTTTACAAGGTCGATATCCATTTTGCAAAGCTTCTTTAAAGTTTTCGAAAAATTCTACATTTTCTTTCTTCGGTTTTCGGGCTCTGCAAGTGGCAATACAAAAAACTGTAGTGGTTTTTACACCAACATAAAAGATTCCGGTAAAGGCAGAATTTCGATCTATGAGTGCCTGATAGTAATTATCAATTTTGTCTGATTCGGTAACTGGCATTTTATATTTCTTTGAAGATTAATTTATTCAAATATGCAGAGATTAGAACCTAGCAGCAACCGATTTTTTGGCAAGTATTTTTTTTCTAATAATACTTCAATTAAGTCTAAATTGATCATTTACAGGAATTCTAAGTTCTTTTGCAGTCCAAGCAGTTTTCTTTTCTATCATGTCTGTAAATCTTTTCAAACCAACAATATACTGATGAATCTTAATTACAATTCCATTATTACTTTTAATTGTAATCGTACCAGCAAAAGCATTGAATTTTATGTCTTTAATTTGATCCCAATCAATTGAATTTATTTTTCCGTAATTATTAGAAACAATGATGGTTTTCTCATTAAAACTTAAATGATGGTTATAATATAAAATGATTATCCGTATTCTTACCACAAGCTCAAGTGAGCGTACAAGCAATTAATATTCTGTCAAAAATATCATTTTCAAAGTATCTTCTATTGAGTTTGTAACAGAACTCATCTAGATAATTCTGTAGATACCCTGGCCTTGTATGCTGATATATCCCTTGTAGGACTTTCTTTGCATTCCCAATGGCTGTATGTACCCAAGGTAGTTTGATATGGGCCTGTTTTGAGGGCACTTTTTCCACATCCATCGCGAACTCTCCTGCCAGTGACTGATAGGTTGAATAGCCATCTGTAATCATCTTGGCATTCTGGGCAACATGCCGGGTAATCGTATTTCTAGCAGTTTCTACTGTAAAATCAGCGCATACAGCCATTTTGAAATACTTGCACCTTTTAGAAGGGCGGTGTTTTTTAGGCTGTAGCACCACCTCTGTCTGTGCAAAGACCATCGCCATGGTCTGCTTCTGGCTCCCCCTTCCCCGCTTTCTCTCCTCTTCCTTCTGCCCCTCGGGTACTAGTGTTTCAAAGAACCCTTCGTCTACCTCAATATTGCCTCCCAGCAAGTAGTGGTTGTCCCGTTGGCCCATCGCAGAGCGTATTTTGTGCATCATTGCCCAGATAGGTTCATAGCGCTTATGATTGAGCTGCCTCTGCACATTACAGGCAGAAGAACCTTTCTTGCTACAGCCCATCAGCCAGATAGCAACGAACCAGTAGCGAAACGGAAGTTTGGAAGCTTCCATGATGGTGCCACTGCGGAGGCCTGTCCTAAAACTGCATGACTTGCATTGGTACATCTGCTTGCTATTTAGCCAGTAATGCTCTTGGCTACCGCATTTCTTGCAACAAACACCTGCTTTATCCCTGATTTCCTTGAAACGCTCACGGCATACCTGCTCATTGCGGTACGCTTCCATGATTTCAATAATACTATCCATAATGACCTGTTTTTGAGCTAATTTCGAAGCGCAGACCATACCCTATTTACTTTGTGGTAGCTTTACGGATAATCATTTAATATAATAACCAACACATGAAACCTAAATAAATAAATCCTAGAGAGAGAATTAAGATAGCTATTAATACCTGCTTGTCATTTTCATCTATAAGAATACTTAGAAATGAAACTCCCATCATACATATGATTATTCCAAGAAATTGAAATAATCTACTTACCCGAAGCTCATACCACCCAGAATCATTTATTGGTATTTTTTTCTTAGCTGAGTTATTTAAATATAAAAGTACTGTTAATACAAGAATTGAAAGTCCAATACTTAATAATATTCTTTCCATTACTGGCTATTGAAATTTTTGGCTAAGATATAAAAAATCTCATCTCCCAAAATTGAGAAATGAGATTTAGCTATTCAAGAAATCTTCTTAAAACCTCTAGCCCATCTGCGTAGAAACCGACCAGAAATTGCCGAAAATATCTTTAAAACTTCCTCTTTTATCTGGGTCGCCTTCTCTGCTTTGTGGCTTACCTAATTCTATGCAACCTGCTGCAATGGCTTTTTTAAATGTTGCATCAACATCTGCCACATATACATGAATAAGCAATTGATTAGGTGGAAACTGCTCGTTTGCATCTGCCAACATAATTACAGAATCGTCTATCTTTACCTCTGCATGCACGATTTTACCTTCTGCGTTTTCGTATCTGCGTAGTTCATCTATGTTAAAAATCTGATCTAAAAAATTAATCATAAGTTGAGCATTTTCAACTACAAAATAGGGCGAGATAGAATTGTATCCTTCGGGTTTATAACTTGATGCCATTTTCTTATTTGTTTATCGGTTAATACTGATGAAAAGCATCCGAAACGAATCCTAAAACCACAGGTAGTGAATCTCTCCAATAAGTCCAAGTGTGTCCACCATCTCTAATTCTAAATTCATGAGGGATTTCTTTTTTGCGCATGGCTATATGTATCAGACTGTTGCCCTCATACAAAAAATCATCGTCACCACAGTCTATAAACCATCTTACAGATTTAACCTTTTCAGCATCTAAACTGTTCACTAAAGAAACCGCATTATGCTGATCAAAATAAGCCTGCATTTCCGATTCCTTATACTTTTCACCAGTACGCTCAAATCTGGTTTTCATATCGTCCAATGTAAGAGGGCCAACATAAGCACTGAGCGGACAAGCTGATGAAAACATCTCTGGATGGTGCAATGCATACATAAAAGTGCCTCCGCCTCCCATAGAGAGACCGGCTACAGCTCTAAATCTTTTAGTTCCTTTGATGCGATAGGTCTTTTCAACATAAGGTACGAGCTCTTCAAAAAAGAAATCTTCGTATTTCCAATTGCCATCAATGGTGTTAAAATAACCTCTGCGACCTGTGTCAGCATCTGGCATTACAATAATCATGGGTGTGGCTTTACCCTCTTTAATGGCTTTGTCTGCAATGTGTAGCACTTCACCAAATTGCACCCAACCAGTGTGGTCGTCACCCGCTCCATGTAACAAATACAAAACCGGATAGCTTCGCTCAGAGGTTTCATAATCTGGCGGAAGATAGATCGAAAACTTGCGTTCGCTGTTGAGAATTTTACTGCTTACAGTGAGGTTATCGTACACTTTTCCGGTTTGCGAAAAAGCAGTAAGCGAAGTGAAAATTAAAAGACAAATTGATAATAAGGTGTGTTTCATATTTAATTAGTTTCAGTATTTGATAGGGTTATTAATTCATGCTATATCATATTTTTCTAAAAGCTCTGAATATGTGATTACTTCAATTTTACCTTCGGTGGGTGACATACATTGCCAAAGCCAATTATAGTATTTTACAAGAGATGCTGAAGTGAACTCTCCTCTATCGGCAGTGGTGTGGGCGTTGCCAATTACAGTAATGTTGTAATCATTTACCAAAGCTGATTTTACTGTGGCATCTACACAAAAATCTGTGGCACAACCTGTAATTACCAATTCATCTACTTTGTTTGATTCTAAGATATCTTTCAACTCAGTTCTGTAAAATGCATCATTAGCAGTTTTATGAACTAGGCGATCTGATGACGAAATTTTAAGTGAAGGAAGGAGCTGCCATTCGTCTGTTCCGGGAATACATTCTCCTTCTTTTGTACCATCGTGCTGAATAAAAATGACCAATTCATTCTCTTTTCTGAATTGGTCGGCAATCAGATTAATTCTTTCTACGACTTCTTCAGCTTCGAAACGAGGAGTTTTCGGTGTAAAAGAAACCTGTTGCATATCTATTATCAATAATGCTCTCATGTTCTAAAAATAGAGCAAATTGATCTAATTTACGCGATTTATTCGAGTTTAAAACGAGCCAAAATTTCATATTCTAACTTAATTTTTTCAAAATCGATCTGTGGTTCAGTAGCATTTGAAAAAGACATTCCTGTAATAGCAATATTAGAAACTTCAGACCTTCTAAAATTCTGATTAATATTGTAATTAGGAATTTCCTCAATATAAAGTGCTCTTCCAACTTGTTGATCTATGGCATTAGCTAAGTCACTCGCTTTCTCTTTGGCAGCTTTAATAGCAGCAACTTTTACTTCTCTTCTAAATTTTTCAATTTTAGAATGTGCTACATGGTCTACAAACATATTGGAAATATTAATGTTCTCCATCGCTTTAAAAATCTTACCCGCAGTGTTTGCGTCATTTACTTTAATCTGATACTCTTTGCCATTAATTATATCTGTTTTCTTTAACCAATAAGATTGAAAGTTACTCGAAAGGTCTATAACAGATACGTTTTTTTCTACATCTATTCCAAGATTTTTCAATTCTTTAATCATTGCTTTTTCTTGCTCTTCCAGAGAAACCTTGTCTTTTGTGTCTTTCTCACTAATCAATACTTTTAAATAAATTTCATCTGGAACAACTTCCATTTCAGCCTTGCCTTTTACTTCGATGTAATTTTCATCAATAAAATTCTTACCTGTTGTTTGTGAGAATGCAGTAAGTTGAATTAATAAAAGTGTAATAAATACAAATAGTTTTTTCATGCTTTTACTCTTTAAAGTTTTTAATCTAATTAAGCTAAAATTCTAGATTCACTAAATATGGTCTATACCAGAAATGGAATTTCATGTTTCAGAAACAATTTTAATAGACTTTTTGCAAGATTGATAACTTTTGAGTTTCTTCCTGCATAAATTAGAAATATTTCACATTCACTATTTTTTACCACATACTAGTAAATCAAAAATGAAGAAGATAAGTAAACTAGCAATCATATTCTGCTGCTTGTTTCCATTGACACTTTTAGCGCAGGAAGAAGTATTTGAAACTCAATACATTAAAAATACTATGGATAAGGCTGCTCTCTGGCAGATTGAACATCCAAAACACAAACCCTACGACTGGACAAACGGTGCTTTTTACACTGGTATAATGGCTGTTTACGAAACCACTGGTAATAAAAAATTACTGAAAGCTGCATTGGCTATGGGTAAAGAAACAAAGTGGATTCCCGGAGAGCGTTTACGACACGCAGATGACCACGCCATTGCTCAAACTTATATCGATTTGTATCGCATAAAAGGCAAAGAATATATGATTCAGCCTTTTAAAGATTCGGTGGATAAAATGATGAGTGAAACCCCAGATTTTAATCATGCAATCATGAACATGGATTGGTGGTGGTGCGATGCCCTGTTTATGGCGCCACCTGCATTTGTTAAATTGGCCAATGTTACCAACGATTCTAAGTACATCACCTATAATGATAAACTTTGGAAAGAGTGTTACGATCAGCTCTACGATAAAGAAGAAGACCTTTTTGCTCGCGATCTTAACTATGTAATTGCCGGAAAAGATACAGATAAAAGAGAAGCCAATGGTGAGAAAATTTTCTGGTCTAGAGGAAATGGCTGGGTACTAGCCGGACTTGCTAAAGTGATTGAAGAGCTCCCGAAAAACTGGGAAACTAGACCTTTCTATATCGAAGTTTATAAAGAAATGGCTGCCAGAATTGCTTCTTTGCAAAGACCAGATGGCTTTTGGAAAGCAAGTTTATTAGACCCAGAATCATACCCTGATGGAGAAACCAGTGGAACTGGATTTTACTGCTACGCACTTGCTTGGGGCATAAATAATGGTTTTTTAGATAAAGATGAATATTTACCAGTAGTTAGAAAAGCTTGGACTTCGTTGACAACAGTGGTAAATACTGAAGGTAGAGTTGGTTGGGTACAACCAATTGGGCAAGACCCAAGAGCTGTGAGCGAAGATAGCTGGGAGGTTTTCGGAACTGGTGCTTTTCTTCTTGCAGGTAGTGAAGTGATTAAATTAGAGGTTGATAATTAAACAAAAAAAGAGCGAAGCCAAAACTTCGCTCTTTTTATTAGAATATCTTTCTAAATAGGTGGAGTTTATGTACTTCTCCTTTTTCATAAATGTCTTTTCCCATGGGTAATTCTAGAAAAGCATCGGCATCTGCTAAGTTCGCCAAATCACCAGAACCATGTCCTTCTACAGGAATTGCCATTAATGTTCCTTCTTCGTTAAACTCAACTTTTACTTGCATAAAATAGCTCAATTCTGGTTTAAAGCTAATTTCTTGAGCCAATTTTGCTTTGAGAACTTTTGCACTTTCAATTCCTAAAGAGGCCTTTAACCAAGGTAGTATATAACATTGAAAACACATAAAAGAAGATACTGGATTTCCCGGTAATGCAAATACCAATGGTCCAGCTTGATGTTTGCCAAACCAAAATGGTTTACCAGGTCTTTGTTTAATTTTATGAAAAAGCTTTTCAACCCCCAACTCATCCATTGCCTGCGGAATAAAATCGAATTTGCCTTTAGAAACTCCTCCACTTAAAATAATTACATCGTAATTCTCTAAAAAGTGAGCTACCTGAGTTTTAATATCTTCTAAATCATCGGTTAAATGCACCTGATCTGCTTCTACACCAAAAGTTTTTAAATAGGCAAGTAAGCTATATACATTCGATTTTCTTATTTGATGCGCTTTAGGTTTCTCTTCGATTTCTACCAACTCATCGCCAGAAGAAATAATGATGGTGCGAGGCAACTTACTCACCGAAATTTCAGCTTTACCAACTGTCGCAATTACACCTATTTCTGCTGCTGAAAGTACCGTTCCACTTTTTAGAATTACATCTCCTTTTAATCTGTCTTCACCTTTGCCATGTATATTTTGCCCTTGCTTGATTTGTTCTTCTATAATTGTGGCAATTCCATCTGCATCTTCAATATCTTCGTAGCGAATAACTGTATCTACATTTTCTGGCAAGATCGCCCCCGTCATCACTTCCAAACAGTTTTCGGTGTCTACCAATTTCATTTGTGGGCTTCCTGCTGCAGCGACACCTTCTATTTTAAATGTTCGCTTACCATTTTTAAAAGCTTCAAAATTGATAGCAATGCCATCCATAGTTACACGATTAAATGGAGGAAAATCTCGATCTGCACTTATATCTTCACGCAAAACCTTATTCATCGCTTCTTCTATATTGATGGTTTCTTCGCTATAATCCATCACATGGCTCATTACAATTTTCTCAGCTTCTTCTACAGTGATCATGGTAATTTGATAGTTTAAAATTCCATTCAAAGTTAATGGTCAGATAAGGGAATATGTCATAAATAAGCCAATAATTATTGCCAAACTTATAACCTTCTTCCAAAAAAAATGGCTTGTGAGTTTCACAAGCCATCATTTTGATTTTTTTTATAAATGCTTATTTGCTACCTAAGTAGTTTAAGCCTTGCTCTTTTAAAGCTTCATATTCTTTCTTTAACTCTTCGTAGCGATCGTATGCATCTTTACCCGGCTTCTGATCTGCTCTTTCCAACATGTTATACAAGTAGCTAGTCTGATCTGAAAGCATTGGTGTTTCGTATCTGCCAGAAACTGTAGTTAACTGACTTTCAATTTCTTCTATCGTTTGCTTTTCTTTCTTCTTCACACGCTTGGCTTCTTTATAACCTTCAACTTTCATGTTTACAGTATTCTCTAACTTTCTCACATTAGTTAAAAGCTCGCGAACTTTTAAAGTCAATTCTTCTTGTGCCTCTAAATCTGCTGTAGTTACACCACCTTCAGCAACTCTCGGATCAATCTTAATCTCTGTAGATTTAGAAACTTCTTTTCCATCTGCAATTAATTTTACAGTGTACTTACCCGGAGTTACCATTGGACCACCATTACCACTTCTTCTCTTGTTTGTGCTCCACGGGCCAACATGTCTCATATCCCAAACTACACGATGCGCACCAGCAGTCTCAGAAAGTGTTAATCCAGCACCAAATGGTGTAAATTCTGTAGACATGTTTCTTTCGCCTTTTTCCTTAGCTGCTGCTACTTTATTTTCGAAAGACTGAACCAAATTATTAGCATCATCATAAATTTCGATTGCTACATCAGTATTAGAAGGTAAATAATAATCGATAGTTAATCCTGGTTCTGGGAAATAAGGAACACTCTCGCTATCTGTATCTCTGTATCTCAATCTGTAAGCTTCGTTTGTTACAAATAACTGTGGTGTATTCTTATCAACTCCATTTTTTAAATCTCTCAGAATTTGAATATCATCTAAAATCCAGAAACCTCTACCCATAGTAGACATTACTAAATCTCCTTGGTGGATTTTAATATCTGTTACCGGAGTTAATGGAAGGTTGTTTTCGAAAGGAAGCCAGTTTTTACCATCATCAAAAGAAATGAACAAACCGTAATCTGTACCTGCATATAATAAGCCTTCAACTTCTGTATCTTCTCTAATTACTCTAGCAGGATAATCTGAAGGAATACCATTTGAACCAGTAGTTAATAACTCCCAGCTTTTACCGTAATCTTCTGTTTTGTAGATGTAAGGTTTAAAATCTCCCAATAGGTAACGATAGATTGCAAAGTAAGCTTTACCTTCTTTGTGCGGAGATGGCTCAACAGTTTGCACTCTACCACCTGGTAGTAAATCTTTTGGTGTTACATTATCCCAGTTTTTGCCACCGTCTTTAGTTACATGAACAGGACCATCGTTTGCCCCTACCCAAATTTCACCTTCTTTTATAATAGATTCTTTTACTGCGTAAATAGTGCTGTAAAACTCTTCACCAGTAATATCTCTTGTAATTGGCGAACCTGAAATTACCTGTGTTTCAGGAGTGAAAGCTGTTAAGTCTGGAGAGATAATTTCCCAAGTTTTACCTTCGTCAACTGTTTTGTGCAAGTACTGAGACGCATGATAAACCACATCTGGATTGTGTGGAGAAACATGAACCGGAGAAACTCTCTGGAATCTGAATTTTAAGTCTTTTGGATTATGACCGTACATGTTAGATGCACCTACATAATACTGCATTTCTTGTCCAGTCTTTTTGTTGAATACTCCAAAACGACCTTTACAGTTAGCATATACTATATCAGGATTACCCGGTTTTGGTACAGCCGGACCAGTTTCGCAACCACCTGTATTAATAATATAAGAATTTGAACCAGCCTGTACACCAAATGGAGGTAAGCTTGGTACTGCTATGGTTGTGTAGTTATCTTGCTGACCAGCATACAACCAATATGGGAATTGGTCGTCTACCTCAACTTGATAAAGCTCTGCAGTAGGTTGGTTAAACTGAGTAGACCAGTTTTCACTTGCATCACGGGTTACATTGGCTCCTCCATCATTTACTTGTACCCAAAGGGTTGTATCATTTGGATGAATCCATACACCGTGGTTGTCACCGTGTGGTGTTCTTATATTTGTCCAGTTCTTTCCACCATCTTCGGAGTGAAAGAAACGTGTTGCACTCACAAAAACAGTTTTAGGGTTTTGTGGGTTTACATCTACATTACAATAATAAAAAGGTCTATCAAGTAAGCCTTTTTCTGTGCTCACTAGGGTGAAACTTTCTCCTCTATCTTCAGAGTAATATAATCCTCCAACACCTTCCGGAGCTTCTACCAAAGCATAAAGTACTTCTGGTGCTGCTGCAGAAACTGCTAAATCAATTTTACCTATTAAACCAGTTGGCAAGCCATTTTCTAGTTTCTTCCAAGTGTCTCCCCCATCTGCAGATTTGTAAATTCCACCTTCTGTACCACCACTAATAATTGTCCATGGTTTTCTTTGGCCATGCCACATACCGGCATATATAATTTGCGAATTATCTGGTGCGAATTCAAGGTCGGATGAACCTACAGTATCTGATAAATAGAAAACTTTATCCCAAGATTTACCTCCATCTAAAGTTCTGTAAACTCCTCTTTCTTCATTAGGAACAAAACCATTACCTATTGCAGCAACAAAAACACGATCTGGATTTTTAGGATCGACTTCTACTGCTCCAATATGGCCTGTTTTTTCTAAGCCAATAAATTCCCAAGAATCACCAGCATCGTTAGATTTATAAATCCCTTTACCAGTAATTACATTACTTCTAAGTCCGTCTGAACCTGTTCCTGCATAAACTATTTCAGGATTAGAAGGAGCTACACTCACTGCGCCTAAAGATGGAGTTGTAAAATATCCATCTGACACATTATGCCAACTATTACCATAGTCTATGGTTTTCCACAAACCTCCACCAGTACTACCTACATAGAATGTACCTGGTTCCTGAATAACACCAGTGGCAGTAGTTGCTCGCCCGCCTCTGTTAGGGCCAACATTTCTAAAATCTAAACCTTTAAGCTGATCAGTAGTAACAGATTGGGCAAAAATGCTTGCAGTTCCTAATAAATTTATCAGGAATCCTGCAAAAAGTAATTTCAACGTTTCTCGGATTGTTGTACCGTGTCTTTTCATTGATAGTGCGTTATGTTAATATTAATTGTTTCAATATTAAAAAATTTGAGCTAATTGAAGGGTGCAATAATTAATTATATCAAGAAAAACTTACGTGCTTTTCAAGAATTTTTTTATTAAAAAAATTGACCTCCCTAATATTGATTAAGAATCGCTATAAGATAAAATTCGTGCAGTAAATGGCTGTGAGGTAGGCAAAACAATTTGCCTTAAAAATCTATTATACTTTTATTAACTATAAAAATATTTGTAATTATAGCTGTTTCTTAAAATTTAATTTAGATATTTATAAGAGTTTGCATCTAATTTAGAATTAAATTAAACAACTTACAGATTATTGTAAACTAATAACAAAAGGGATATTTAATGATAATTAAACAAGTAAAATTCATTATATTTATCCACCCTTAACCAGAATATTATTACATGATATTTTTGATTGACAAATGAAGCAACTGATTTTATGCAAAATAATGAAGGGTTATTTAACAACTACCCACTAACGAATAATCTCTTTGATGAGGTTTTTTCTTCTCCGGGTAAAGTACAAGATTACTATCAACAATTAATTTCAAATTTTGACACCATTACAGCATCTGAATATCAGATGATGAATGAGTCTGCAAAGAAATCTTTTTTATATCAGGGGATTACTTTTGCTACTTATAATCAAAATCCAAAAGGTGTAGAAAGGATATTTCCATTCGATCTTTTCCCTCGAATTATACATCAACCTGAATGGGATGTAATAGAGAAAGGTTTGCTGCAAAGAGCGCATGCCATTAATCTTTTCCTCGACGATTTATATCATGATAAAAAGATATTAAAAGACGGTATAATTCCTAAAGAGCTTGTTTTCTCTTCTGGCAACATGCTTAAAGAAATGAATGGCTTTACCCCTCCGGGAAAAATCTATTGCCATATCTCTGGTACCGACCTTATTCGCCACTCAGATGGCAATTATTATATTTTGGAAGACAACGTTCGATGCCCTTCTGGTGTGAGCTATGTACTAGCTAACAGAGATGCTATGAAACGTACTTTATCTCGCATGTTTAAGCGATTTAATGTTTCTTACGTGTTCGATTATCCGGCTGCGTTGTTAGAAGTTCTTCAATCTGTAAGACCAAAAGGTGTTGATGAACCAGTTTGTGTGGTTTTAACTCCAGGTATTTACAACTCTGCTTATTACGAACACTCTGCACTAGCACTTAAAATGGGTGTAGAGTTGGTAGAAGGAAGAGACTTGTTTGTAGATCAGGATTTTGTTTATATGAACACGATCTATGGACCTGAAAAAGTAGACGTAATTTACAGAAGAATTGATGATGCTTTTCTTGATCCACTTGCATTTAGACCAGATTCTGTATTAGGTGTTCCCGGTTTAATGAGTGCATATAGAAAAGGAAATGTATCGTTGGTAAATGCTCCTGGAACTGGTGTGGCAGATGATAAAGCCGTTTATGCCTACATGCCAGAAATTATTAAATACTATTTGGGTGAAGATCCAATTTTACACAATGTGCCTACCTACCGTTGCGATGTTGAAAGCGACATGAAATATGTATTGGAACATATGGATGAGTTGGTTGTAAAACCTGTAGATCAGTCTGGTGGCTATGGTATTTTTATTGGTTCACAAGAAACCAAAGAAAGCATTGAAAAAGAAAAAGCACTCATTAAGTCTAACCCAAGAGGCTACATTGCCCAACCAATTATGAATCTTTCAGTGCATTCTACCTATATAGAAAAAACTGAAAAATTTGAACCTCGACATGTCGATCTTAGAACCTTTACACTTATGGGTAAAGATTATGAGTACGTATTGAAAGGTGGATTATCAAGAGTAGCACTTAAAGAAGGTAGTTTGATTGTAAACTCTTCACAAGGTGGTGGTTCTAAAGATACTTGGGTAGTAAACTGATCTGCTTTTTTATTTAAATATATGTAACAACAAACAAATTATAAAGATACTTAAGATTTATGCTGTCAAGAGTTGCAGAGAGTTTATTCTGGATGGGGCGTTATTTAGAAAGAACCGAACATCTTGCAAGATATATCAATGTTGAATACTTTTCGTCATTAGATGGTTCTAACCTAAAACAACATGACATGGCAATTCTCTCGATTGCCGATATGATTGGGTTACCAAAACCAGATATTGATGGAAACTTAAACGAAGAAGAAGTACTAGTAGGTGCGGCATTAGACGAACACAATCCAGTATCTATACTTTCGGCTTTATTTTCTGCACGTGAAAATGCCAGAAGTGTTAGAGAAAGTATTTCTTCTGAGCTGTGGGAATCGATTAATAACCTTTACCATTTTGTAGCCACCTATCCTGTTGATGTATACAAAACCAGAGGTTTATCAGATTTTACAAATCATGTATTGCAACATTGCTCTAATGTAAGAGGAAGAATTGAGCACACTTTACTTCACGATGTTGGCTGGAAGTTTATTCAATTAGGTATGCAAGTAGAAACAGCTTCTCAAATTGTGAGAATCATGATTAGCAAGCTGAATGATATTGAAGCAAACAGGAAGTTAAAAATAGGTAGATCTATCTATCCGATTTTGCTCGATTGTGTAGAAGCAAAAGATATGTGTATTAAGTATTACACTACGGCTCCAAATAGAAATAACACAATGGAGTTCTTGCTTTTCAATCCTGATTTTCCAAGATCAGTTTCTAGCTGCTTGAATAAAGCATTAACCTATTTAAAAGAAATAGAGCCACAAAAAGGAAAAAGGGAGAATCGCTTAGAGTTTAAAATTGCCAAATTTATTATTCCATTTGAGTATATGGAAGTAAAGGAATTGGACGATAATTTACCTGAGTTTCTTGAACAATTACTTTCTAAAATCTACAAGATTAGTGAAATGATTGTAGAAGAATATTTCAATTAAAAACCTTAAGGAAAGATGAAGATGCAAAAAATTACATCTTCATCTTTCCTTATATTTTTTATATAAAGCCTACTGATTTCTGGCTTTTATAATTTTTCTTAAACCCTTCGAAGTTTTCAATTTATTTTCTTCATTAGCGCAATAATCAATTAAATAATCTACTGCTTTTTCATGCATCTCTTTCTCAGTAAGTGTTGTTTCACTATTCTCTAAAGCAGCTTTAGATATACAAGCCATGTACATAGAAAACAGATCGGGTCTGTCTTTTGTAATTTCCATTGCTTCTGGCTGAATAGCAAAACTATAATGTGGAGTTCCACCCATCCATTTTACAATAAATTGAATTGCACTATATCTGTTGCGTGGTTCTAAATCCATCGGATTAATCAACAAATAATTGGCGCATTCCATAATCTTTAATTCAGCTTGTCTATAATCATCGTCACTTTCAAATGCGTATGTATTTAAAGAGGTATAATCCTGACAAAATCCGCTGAATGATAGTAGTACAAATGTGAAAAGAATCAGAAGTTTTTTCATTATCGATTAGTTTTATTTTTTACTTCAAGCAGTGAAAGTACTGCTAATTTTACTAAAAAATGAAATTTGACTGTTTAATTAACAGCTTTTAGAATTTCATAAAGTAAGGAAGCTATTTTTAATCATCCAAATTAAACAGCAACAGACCTTCTTCCACAGCGTCTAAGTTAGCCTGCAAAATGCCGTTTTTATCCCAGATTGCAGAATTACCCGCACTAATAAAATCTTCTGAAGGGCCAACACTATTGGAGATTAACACAGGGAAATTATACTTCTTTGCAATAGCACATAAAGTCTCATGCGCTTTCGCTATTCCAGTTTCTGTTTTTGCCACACTGGCAATGTAAACATCTGCTCCATTGTTATATGCTGCCTCTGCATGAGCCGGAATAGACAATTCGTAACAAATGGCTATCGCAATATTTTTACCTTTTAGTTTAAGTACAGGAAAGTTTTTGCCACACACAAAATAAGGTTCTTCGTCTGTATGGATATATTTTTTGGAGTAGGTTAATCTCGATTGGTTTGGCTGAAAAATAACCATACTGATACAAATACTTTCGGAATATTTAGTAGGTAAACCTAAGCCAATTGTAATCTGATGCTGATCGCTCAGTTGCTGAAACTCGCCAAGCATTTTATTGTCTTGCGAAGTTGCCAACGCTTTAGCTAGTTTGGGCTCATAACCAGTTAAAGATAATTCTGGAAAAATGATTAATTCGGCACCTTGAGTCACTGCTGAATTTATCATTTTTATATGTCTGGAAATATTCTCCAGAATATCTCCCTTTTTAGATGCAAGCTGAGCAACACAGAGTTTCATTGGATAAAAAAATAACAGTTCCGCCTAAAAATAAGGAATAAAATCCCCGATTAAAAAAAATTGCCAATTCCACCTATAACCTCTCCTACACTGTAGTTTTCGGTTTTCTCCTCATTATTATTATAGCTAAAACTGTTGGTGTATTTACCAGCAAGTTTACCATTTTTTTTAAGTTTTATTTGAACAGTTACCTCTAAAATATTGTGGTAGCCTTTCTCAATTTGCATATCGAGTTCGTACTCTAAACCATATAGATTTAGTACTTCAGTAAGTGCTGTTAATTTTTCTTTCATAATCGAGCGTTCTGTCCAGTATTTTCTTGCTGGACCTACCGCATAAGGCAATATTAATAAACCTACAAAACCGATTACAAAAGGTAAAGTTGCAATCACACCGCTTGATAGTGTTACAAAAAATAGATAAATCGAAAACAGTACAAAACAGAAGGATAGAAGAATAAAAAAAATGAAATTTCCGATGGTTAAGTTTTTCTTACTTTCTACTAATCTTTTATCGAGATTAACTAGCTCTATTCTCTTATAGAGATTTTGCCCAAACTTAATTTTTTGACAAGTTCTATTAAAAGAAGGTCTTTGTTTTGTTAAGCCACAAAGCACTCCCAACAATACATCTCTATGATGATTTTCACACACCAAACAATGATCAGATTTAGTACTCATTTCTTATAAATTTTTTGGGAAATAACTGTTTATAAGTAACTTTTATAAATCTAAATAATTGGGTGTATTGGTGGGTAAAAAGCTTATTTAAATTCTAAAAATAGCTTTTTTGTTTAATGCTGAAATTTCTTTAATTGATTTTGTTAAAAGAGAAAGCTGATCATTTTTTTCTACTTTATCTAAAGGAATACTTTTTCTTTGGTTCTTAATCAGAACAATCTTTAAAGTTGGCCCTTTTTTAGAGATGTATAAATGCAATATGCACCAACCAGAAGTGGAATAACAGGTATTATTATTTCTTCCAAATAGATGTGAGAGATTTCTGGATCATTAAACATTCAAAAGAATAAAACACTGCAAAGCCAACAGCAATTAAACCAATTGTATAAAGTAATATCCAATTATTAACTAGCTTGCCTTCTTCCAATATTACCTGTTCGATTTCTTTAAAATCTAAAGTCTTATAGTTGTATCTGTTCCTTAAAAGATGAATTCCTTGATCTGATATTGCAAAAAAATCTGATTCAAAAATGTATTCCATAACTGAAGTTTGTAAGTCGATAATTGATCAAATATAATTAAGCTTAAAAGCTTTATTAATATCGTTTTGGCAATTTTCAGTGTAATTATCAAATATTAAAACCTCTCATCTATTTACAATTCCCGCTTAGCTATTTTTAGATAATAATTATACATTAAGCCAATCTGTACCTTTTTATGCTTCATGTATTATATAAGAAAAGCATATATCAGAATGGTTATCAAATCTTACTTTAGAATATATTTATTAGTTATTCTCACTACTTCTCTCTTTTATTCTTGTGAGAATCTTAAAACAGAGATACATAAGGATATTATGATATCAAGTGTAGATTACACCTTTCCTGTAATTCTTGATACTCTGTCTTATCACCAAAACCTAAAAATTGAGTCTAAGGAAGAAACTTGGATATCAACTTCATTTAACAAACCTCTTTATTTAGGCTTAGAACAGGATACAATTTTTGCGAATTATTGGTTGTCGCCACCTCCTCCTCCACCTAGTGATTCAGATGAAGACTTTGAAGTTTTTCTTAAACTCAGGGATGAATACGAGAATCGAAACCAAGATGACAAGTTCGAATCTTTTGAGAATAGCTTTACAAAAAATGTAGTATTTGATTCATTGAATCTCCAAATTAAAGTAGATACCGCCACTAAAATTCCTATTGATTTTAGCTATATTCATTCTACAGCTATTTTTTCTTATCCTGTATTAATTAAGAATTTAGAAGATACTAATGTTGAAATTGGATTTGGAGAATTTATACCTGTTTTTCTTGAAGCCAAAGATAGTATAGGCAATTGGCGTGCTATTGAAGAACCATTCAGCTATATGTGCGGTGTTGGGCTTCATTCCATTATTTTACCACAAAACTATGTAGCACTCACGAATACAAGAATTTATGATGGCGATTACCACACAGATCTAAGAATAAAGCTTGGTAATAGCTACTCCAATACATTTAAAGGCAATATTAATTACAGACAATTCCAAAGTATGTTTAATGAGCACGGAAATTATCGAGAAGAATATTTGGATGAGAACCCAAAATTTAGAGATTAGAAACACACCCAATTTCATAATTAAAACCTCTCATCTACTTACAATTCTCTCTTAGCTATTTGAAATACTAAAAATTTAACCTAGATTTAGTTACCAATAAATAATTATAGCTAATCCGCAGAAGATAAATCGATGATTACAAAAAGTTTTCTTAAAAACGATGCAGCTCTTTGGGCGCAATTTCGGGAAGACGATAGGTTAGCTTTAAAAGAATTATATTTCCTATATGTAGATGCGCTTTTTTGCTTCGGAAAGAGTTTCACAAAAGATCACACCTTAATAGAAGACTGCCTACAAGATTTATTTCTCGAACTATGGGATAAACGAAAACAACTCGATTTGGTGGAATCTGTAAAAGCCTATCTCTTTACTGCACTAAAAAGAAAAATTGTTAGACGGCTTCAAGAGAGAAAAAGAAAAAATGGTTTACACACAGAAATGGGTTTTCAGTTTCAAGCTATTTTAAGTCTAGAAGAAGTAATTATTGAAGCAGAAAATGTTCAAACCCAGCTCCGAAGAGCCTACAATGCTATAAACAAACTTAGCAAAAGAGAAAAAGAAGCTTTTCATTTGAGGTATACTGAGGGATTTGATTACAATGAAATTTCTGAAATTATGGAGATTTCCAATCAGGCTTCGAGAAATTTAGTGCATCTGGCTTTAAGAAACATCCGAAAAGAGCTGTTTCAATTTTCTAGCATTATTTCTATGATGCTTTTCTTTTTTTAATCTCCTCAGAAAAAATTAAAAAAACTTATCGAATTTTCATTACATCTGATTTTGGCAAGTCTCTGGTAAATAAAAGGAGCTAAAATCAAATGAATCAATATAAAAACTTCACTGTAGAACAACTAGCAGACGATGCGAAATTCAGGAAATGGATACTCAATCCTGATGAAACAACAGTGAGGTTCTGGAACAACTGGCTAGAAGACAATCCCGAAGAAGTAGAAAAAATAGAAGCTGCAAAGAAGCTGGTTAGGCTCAGCAATTTCCAAAGTAGCAATATGTCTTTTAACAAAGCTGATGCCTTATGGGAAGAAATTGAAGCCAAAATGGATACTCCCAGAAAAGAGACGAAAGTAGTTTATGAGCCACAAAAGCCTAATCGATACCTTTTCAAAATTGCCGCGGCCATTTTATTACTTATCGTAGCAGGCTATTATTTCTACAATAATCAACTTCCATCCAAATCTGAAAAAACTGAAATTAAGTATGTTACAAAGTGTAATCCGGCAGGGAGAAACTCTTCAATTAAGCTTACAGATGGAACTATAATTAACCTTAATGCAGAGAGCAAGTTAAAATTTCCTGAAAGATTTACAGGAGACGAAAGAAGAGTTTTTTTAGAAGGTGAAGCCTTTTTTGAAGTAAGCAAAGATACCAGCAAACCATTTATAGTGGTAACAAATCAAATTGAAACCAAAGTGTTGGGTACCTCTTTTAACATTCAATCTTATGCAACAGATAACAAAGTACAAATAGCTTTGGTAGAGGGCAGTGTACAAGTGAATAGTGAGGCATTTTCTAAAAGTGAAATACTCGCTCCTAGCGAAATGCTAGAGATTAAGAGAAATAAAGTTGGGGAGATGCTAGTCGATCGTAGTCATTTTGATGCAAAAGAAATCTTAAGCTGGAAAGATGGTATCCTGTTTTTTAATGATGCTTCCTTCGAGGAGATAATTAAGCGACTAGGCAGATGGTACGGTGTAAAATTTAATACCGAGCTTAACAAACAAATAAATCGCGGTTATACGGGACAATACAATAATGCTTCTCTAGGCGAAGTACTCGATGGTCTAGGTTTTACTCTGGGTTTTAACTATGAAATACAGGATAAGAACGTGAAAATATTTAACTAAAATCGGATTTGATTCATAACCAAAACAAAAAAACAATGACAACTTTATCGCTATTTAATTCGGGTTAAAAAAAGCCAGTACACTGAAAATTCAGACGTACTGACTTTCTAAAAATCACTTCACCATTCCTATCAGAAAAGACGTTGGGGAACCTCTTATATGCTACGGGAATGGGTGGTAATCTTTTGTTTAATTAAAAACATAACAAAAATATGAAATTGAAACTACTAAGACTAATTATGTTTATGTCAAGAAATGTATTAATTGGCATATTGTTACAAACTGTATTTCTACAGTTCTTACTTGCAAAAGAAGGTAACTCTCAAAATGCTAGTATAGAAGATATACACATATCCATTCATTTGTATAACAACAATCTAAAAGATGTCTTTTCGAAAATTGAAAAGGAAACCAATCTTAAGTTTTCTTATCATAAAGAAATTATAAACAAAGACATCAAAATTTCTGGTGAGTTTAATAATCGCTCATTGGGAGATATTCTTAGAATTCTCTCTAAAGATGCTCACCTACATTTTAGGCGAGTAAATGGAAATATTCATGTAAAGAAAAACTTCTTTAGAAATTATGTAGAAGAAGTTCAGTATGAAGCCCCACTACAAATTAAAATTTCTGGAACAGTTACATCTGGTGATGGCCAAGAACCATTACCGGGTGTGAGTATTCTTATTAAAGGAACATCTAACGGAACTACCACAGACCTAAACGGGCAATATTCGCTTTCTGCCCCTGCAAATAGTGTTTTACAATTTAGTTATATTGGATTTCTAACCCAAGAAATAGAAATAGGCAACCAGAGTGTAATAGATATTGCTTTGGAGTCTGATCTGGAACAACTCGAAGAAGTCGTAGTAGTTGGTTACGGAACACAAGAAAAAGTAAACCTAACTGGTGCTGTAGGAACCGCTGATAGTGAAAGACTCGAAAACAGACCTATCGCATCGGTTGGTGAAGGTTTGCAAGGGGTAGTTCCTAACCTAAATGTTACCGTAAGAAATGGCGATCCTTCAGCAGGAATTGATTTTAACATTAGAGGTTTTGAGTCTATTAATGGGGGTGCTCCGCTTATTCTGGTAGATGGTGTACCTATGGATTTAAACAGAATTAACCCTAGTGATATTAAAAGTGTGAGTGTGTTAAAAGATGCTTCGGCTGCCGCTGTGTATGGAGCCAGAGCCGCTTTTGGTGTTGTGCTGGTCGAAACTAAAAAAGGTCAAGCTGGCAAGGTAAATATCTCTCTAAATACGCAATGGTCTTTAGCAAAACCTATTTTTAATATGGATGTAGTGACTGACCCTTACGAATTTGTGCAAGCTAGAAATCTTGCCAACATTAGAACCAACGGAGTACCAAGCTACGACGATGCCATGGTAGAAGCAACCAAAGCATGGTCTGAGAATCCAAATACAGCACCAGAATGGGGAGTTGTAGACGGTGTGTTGAGGTATTATGGATATAATGATTATCAGAACCAAATAATGACCAACCTCGCTCCTACTCAACAACACGATCTTACAATTTCAGGTGGTTCGGAGTCTTCAAATTACTATGTATCGTTTGGCCATTTAAATAAAGACGGTTATCTCAGATATAACAATGAAAACTTTAAGCGCTATAACATCTTGATGAAAGGCGAATTTAAAGTGAATAAATGGCTTACCTTGAATGAAAAAATAGTTTTTAACTCTCAAAAAAGCGATAAGCCTCACTTTTACAACTGGGATGTAAACATTAACTCACTGGCAAGAGTAAACCCGATTATGCCAGTACAATTCCCCGATTTAGACTATTACCTAGAACCTGGTGATCATGATTTATATGCACCTTTAATCGGTAAATATTTTGGTGGTACTAACTTTTTCCCCTATCTAAAAGATGGTGGTAGAACTACTTACACCAATAACGACATCTGGCTAACTACTGGAGCTACAGTAACTCCATTTAAAGGATTTAAAATTATCTCTAATTTCTCTTACAACATCTTTAATAGAAGCTATCAGGATGTGCAGAGTAAAATCGAGATAGTTAGTAATGATTTAACCGACACTAACCCTATAAGCAATGGTTTTAGTGGCGACGATTGGATAGACAATCGTAGTAATTACAATCAATATTATGTATTTAACATATTTGGCGAGTACAAGCTGAGTTCATCACTAAACCACGATTTAACTGCCATGGTAGGTTTTAATCAAGAGTGGGGACAAAATAAATACATAAGAGCACAAGCCAGATCATTAATTACGCCATCTATCACCGACCTCAATGCAACTACTGGAACACAACAAACTTTTGGTGGTAGTTCTCATGTGGCTTTACGTGGTTTATTTTATCGATTAAACTACATTTTTAAAGATCGCTACCTCATTGAGTTTAACGGCCGTTACGATGGTACTTCCAGATTTCCGAAAGAAGATCGCTTCGGGTTCTTCCCATCTGTTTCTGTTGGATGGAAAATATCTAACGAGAACTTTATGGCGGGTACAAGAGGTTGGTTAGAAAACTTGAAGGTTCGTGCTTCTTATGGTACTTTGGGTAATCAGTTGTTAGTAGATGGAAACGACAATCCAATTTATTACCCTTACATTTCTACCATGGGTATCGGTACATCACCATACATCATGAGCAACGGATTAATTCCTTATGTTTCTGCTGCTGGTTTAGTAAGCCCTACACTTACTTGGGAAACTGTAGTTTCTAAAAACATTGGTTTAGACTTTACCATGTTTGAGGGCAAACTCGATGCTTCTTTTGACCTCTACACCAGAGATACCAAAGACATGTTGATGGACGTAGAATATCCTGATATTTTGGGTACAAGTGCTCCAAAATCTAATGCAGCAGATTTGAGAACAAGTGGTTGGGAAATGGCATTAACATGGAGAGATAGAATTAAAAAAGATTGGGGCTACAATGTTACACTCGCATTGTCAGACTGGACAGCCGAAATTACCAAATACGACAACCCAACTGGTGCTATCTCTGAATACTATGTGGGACAGAAATTGGGTGAAATCTGGGGTTATGAAACGGTTGGAATCTTCCAAACAGAAGCAGATGTTGCAGATGCACCAGATCAATCTAGAATTGGCTCTAATTGGAGACCGGGAGATATTCAGTACAAAGATCTAAATGGCGATGGCATTATCAGTTCTGGTAGTAACACTTTGGATGATCCGGGAGATAGAAAAATTATTGGTAACAGTAATCCAAGATACAGCTTTGGCATTAATACTGGTTTAAGTTGGAAAAACTTCTCACTTACTACTTTCTTCCAAGGATATTTTAAAAGAGACCACTGGCCAACTTCTGGTAACTGGACATGGTTCTTCCCATTCAATGCGGGTCATGTTGAAAAATACTACATAACAGATTCTTGGACTGAAGATAACAGAGATGCCTACTTTGCTGCTCCTCACATCTCCACCAATGATAAGAAAAACATTCAGCAACAATCTAGATTCTTGCAAAATGCTGCATACATCCGCTTGAAAAACATCACACTAAGTTATAGCTTACCTACAAACTTGGTAGAAAAAGCTGGTCTCGGACAAGCTCAATTGTACCTTGCTTCTATGAACCTTTGGGAATACTCACCAATTCGCAAACCACTCGATCCTGAAACTATTTACTCAGGAGCGATTGAGTACCCGATGCAGCGCATCTTTACACTTGGTGCAAGAATCTCTTTATAAGACATTTAAATTGAAGATGAAAATGAAGAACTATATTATAAAAATCACCCTAGCTATAATTTCAATTCTGCTTTCTAACAGTTGTAATGACGAGTTTCTAGAAAGATATCCACTTGATGAAATAAGCAGTGAGACTTTCTGGAATACCGAAGCCGACTTAATGGTTTATAATAATAGCTTGTATAACTTAGCTCGTAATGATGATAATGTGCCTATTCTAATGGGACATTATGATGGATTCAATAGCCACTGGGGAAGCATTTGGTTTCAAGATGAGTTTGCCGATAACATGGCACCAAACCATTCCAGACATTCTCGTTTTCAACAAGTAAGAGCTGGAAAGCATAATATACCTACTTCACCACAATGGTTTGGCTACAAAGGCTGGAATTTCGTGAGAGCCATTAATGTCGGTTTGGAGAACTATGGCAATGCAAATATTGCAGAAGAAACCATTAATAAATATGCGGCAGAAGCTCGCTTATTTAGAGGTTGGTTTTACGGTGAGAAAGTAGAAAAATTTGGTGCTGTACCTTGGGTAGAAAAAGAATTAAACATCGATTCTGAAGAATTGTATGCTGCCCGTACTCCTAGAGAAGAAGCCATGAATAATATATTGGCAGACCTCACTTTTGCAACAGAAAACTTACCAGACGACTGGTCTGATGGCAATGCTCCGGGTAGATTGAACCGCTGGTGTGCACTTTTGGTAAAATCTAGAATTTGTCTTTTTGAAGGAACATGGAGAAAATACCACGGTGGTGCTAATGCAGAAATGTGGTTGCAAGAAGCGGCGGCTGCAGCCAAAGAAGTAATGGAAAATGGTCCTTATTCTTTGTATAATACTGGGAATCCTGAAAGCGATTACAATGCTTATCATCAAATGCTCGATTTAACAGGAAACTCTGAAGTAATGTATTGGAGAAAGTACCAATTGGGAACTTTTACCAATCACGTACAGAGCTACTTTAGTTATTCTGGTGGTGCTACAAAAAGTTTGGTAGAAGATTATCTATGTACCGATGGTTTACCAATATCAATCTCTCCACTATACCAAGGAGATGAAACCATTGAGTCGGCATTTGAAAATCGCGATCCAAGGTTAAGACAAACAATTCTGCATCCAGATGACACACCAAAATACAGATATTATAACCTAGATGGCAGAGATTATCCGCGTGTAACAGGTATGTCTGGAGGATTAATTACAGCAACTGGCTATCATATTATTAAACATTACAATGCAGATGATTTAATTGGTAAAGCTTATAATACGGCTGAATCTCCTGCAATTATCTTAAGATTTGGTGAAGTATTACTGAATTATGCAGAAGCTGTTGCCGAACTAGGCACTATCACTCAAACAGATTTAGATATGAGTATTAATCTGTTAAGAGACAGAGTAGGCATGCCACATCTAGATATGAGCAATGTACCAGAAGACCCAAGATACGCGAATGATGGCGTTTCTCCTCTCATCGTAGAAATAAGAAGAGAGCGCAGAATAGAAATGTTTATGGAAGGGCTTCGCTATAATGACTTGCGTCGTTGGAAGCAAGGTAAAAAACTAGAAGTGCCTACCATGGGTATCCGTTGGAATGATGCTGCTGCGGAGCGTTACGAAAATGCAACCATTAAAACTATTGTAGATCCTGTTTCTGGTAACACTTATATTGATGTATACCAAGGAACAGATTGGGCAAATCCTGTTTTTGATGAAAGTAAGCATTATCTCTGGCCGATTCCTTTAAGTACTATAGCTCAAAACCCAAATATTACGCAAAACCCGGGATGGTAAAAATATAATAAAAGTAGATTAAAGTGCTCTAAAGCATAAATGTAAACAAGGTGGCAAATTGCGACCTTGTTTTTTTATTTATACTAAAACAATTTCGCTTTTTGTTTAATTATAAGAATAGTATTAAATTTTAAGAAAAGAGCTATTTTGAAATTTAATACTAGATTTGCTTGTTATCGGAAGAAATTAGTTTGATCTAGGGCTGCTCAAAATATTAAATTCTGATTGGCAATTAAAAAGTATTTAACCTTAATCATTTTGCGATGCCTATTTACACAATTAGCTATTCTACTCAAAACACTTACTCTACTTTATCAAAAGAGTCTGTATTGGACTTTTTGGTTTCACCTACCAACAACAGCTCACAAGAGGTAATAGAATCGAGTTTTGAGATATACCCAGATACACCTTCTTATTTTTCTAAGAATGTTTTTGGTTTTGAAAGCATAAGATTCAGGCTTAAAAATCAACCTGAAAAAATTGAATTTAAGTTTAATGCATTAGTCGATAAGAAAGTTACTAACCCTTTCGATTTTTTGTCAATTCCATATGAAGAAGAAAGGTCTTTTATTCAGTCAGATGCTTTTGGAATAGATCATTTCCCTTTTCTTAGTTTAGATAAATACACCAGAATTCCGGCCGATTATTCGTGTCCTGTAATGCAAGAAGGAGAATCCGTTTTTGATTTTTTAAAGCGTATCAATCAGTTTGTAAATACACAAATGACTTATGATAGCAGCATTACAGATGTTTATAGAAAGCTAGAAACTACACTTATAGACAGAAAAGGAGTTTGCCAAGATTATGCGCATTTTATGTTGGCGATCTTAAGGATAAATAAAATTCCGGCCAGATATGTAAGTGGATATTTAAATCAAGGAGATAATATTATTGGTGCTGGAGCAATTCATGCTTGGGTACAAGCAAAAATTCCAAAAATTGGTTGGGTTGGCTTCGATCCTACAAACAACCTGTTAGAAGATTTTCATTACATCAAAATTGCTCATGGTGTAGACATTAGCGATTGCCCAGCGATTAAAGGGGTAATTAAAGGAGCCGGTGAAAATTATACGAGCTATAATGTTTCAGTAAAAGAACAAATAGAAGAGGTTAACCAATAATTTAGCTAACCTCTCAAATAATATAATTCGAATAGAACCAACCAAATTATTGTGTTGGTTCTATTTGTTTAATATCCTTTTTCCTACAAAATCATATTGCTCCCATTTCGGTAATGGATGAAATTGAGCCGCTTGCACATCTCTAAAAAGTCTTTCTAATTCATTTTTCTTATAGAAACTTTGCCCACCAATTGCTTCCATTGCTTCACTTACTGTTTGTATACAAGCATCTGCAACATTGGTTTTTAAACTCAACATCTCATTTGTAATAGATTCATCTGGTTTAAAATCAAAATTATTGGTGAGTGCATACATGGCTTTCCATTGCGTTCTGGCACTTACTAGTGTATTATTCATTTTGCCAATGATGTGTGTGATGTGATTTTGATTTCGGAAATACTTTTTGCCTTTTTCTACTGCAATTTCCATAGCTCGCTCTGCAATTCCCACATAAGCAGACATAATTAAAGGCAATGCTACAGTAATTACAATATCCCAAACTATATGAAATTCACTTCTTGGTCTTTCTAGCGAAATGGCTGTTTCGGGTACAAAAACCTTATCAAAAACGATTGATTGCGAGCCTGTACCTCTCATACCCATTACATCCCAATCATTAATCACAGAAACTCCTTCTGTTTTTATTGGTACACCAAAGTGTAATACCTTCCAATCGTTATTTTCATTTAAATAAGTGGCACTAGTAACTGCAATATCTTCATCTGCCGACTGACTGGCAAAGCTTTTTTTACCTGTAAATTCAAACCCTCCTTTTACTTTTTTTAGTTCACCATTAGACTCTAACCAGTCTCTTGCTCCTGTACTTACTAATACAATCTGGTCTGCTACCACTTTTTGTAATAATGGTGCTCCTTGGTTTTTATGCTTGTATTTCCAGATGGTAGCTGCAATTAAATGCTGATGCATCGAAAATGCCAAAGCCGTTGATCCACAGTAATGTGCCATAGTTCTTATAGTATTGCACATATCTTTATACTGCAAATTTCCACCGCCAAATTCTTCCGGTATCATAGCAGAGAAATACTCTTGCTCCTTTAGCTGAGCATAATTTTCGTAAACAAAAGTGCCATTTGTATCACTCTCAAATGTTCTCTTAGAAAATTCTACACCTAGTTTATGCGTAATTTCGGTCCAGTTTTTTATTGAAATAACAGTTTCCATTTTTATATAATTTTGTTGTTCTATTCATTACAAAAATGGATTTCCAATTGCTGTTATGCTTTGTTCAAAAGTTTAATATGTTGGCTTAAAAGTTCATAACGATTTTTTAGCAGTTAACTCTGGCATATTCGCTGGGAGCAATACCAAAATGACTTTTAAAAGCTTTGCTAAAATGTGAAACATCCTCAAAACCACATTTATATGCAATCTGTGTAATGTTGGAAAAATTGTTTTGAATGAGTTTAGATGCACACTCTAACCTTTTGGCAGTAAGCCATTTGCCCGGTGTAGTGTTGTAATACTGCTGAAAGTCTCTTTTGAAAGTTGATAAACTTCTGTTTGTAAGCTTGGCAAATTCTTCCAGTTTTAAGTTGAAACAGAAATTTTGCTCCATAATCTGCATTAATGAAGGCTTACTCTCATCAGCCACTACTTTAAAGTAGTTTACTAATTCCGGATTTTCGTTACTGCAAATAATATTGGCTAATAACTCTTTTAATTTCAGTTTTAACAAATAGTCTGTGGGAGTTTCTTTTTCTGAGAAGTAAAGCAACATAGATTGAAAAAAGCCTTCAAGAAACACATTGGATTTTAATTGAGCTGCTTTAAAATTGTCTTTGCAAGATGTATTACTCAAAGTGAATTTACCAATTACATCATTTACTGCTTCTTTAATTAAATCATCAGAAATAAAGAAAGCCAACATGCAAAAGTCGTCTTCGAAGAATTGCTTTATCATGTTAGCTCCTTTTTTAAGATATAGTGTTTGACCCGCTTCAACCTCCCATGAGCCCTCCATAGATTCCCATGTTTTTTTTCCACTCAATACATGCACTAAAAAGTCTGATTGAGAAAAAATGCCAAATTGCTCATCTTCTAAAGGGCAACTGTACTCTACAAAAATGTTTTCGTCTACAACAAACTTGTTGTAATACAAACCATCTTTTATGAGCTCATAAAGATTCAGCATTGAATTAGCTTTAAGTGAGAGGGAAATTTGATAAAGAAAAAATCCTTCTTACAATTTAAAGCTTTTTCTGATTAAGCTCAAGTATTTAGATAAATGAAAAGAAAAAACATCACTACAAAAATGCAATGATGCTTCTATCTAAATACTATTTTTTACTTTGTTACCAATTCGGCAGGTTGACTTACTTTATCTACTATAAAATAGATAATTGCAGAAGCGGAAATTCCAAAAATGTTGGCATCCAAATCGAATGGAAGTGGGATTTCTGCTACGATTAAAACTACTGTTATAGTTCCACCTAGAATCATGGTAAATAATGCTGCTTGAGAATTGGGTGATTTACCATATAGAGCAACTAAAATCGGTACTAGTAAACCTGAAACCATAAATGCATAAGAATAAAGCATCATTTCCAAGACGTTGGTCATGGTTGTGGCTAGCAAAAGTGCTACTACTCCGATTACAATGGTTACTAATTGCGAAACCTTTAATTGCGATTTGGTATCTTGTTTTAAATTAAAAAGCTTATCTAGTATATCTGTTTGCACATTTCCTGAGGCAGCCATTAAGCAACTATCGGCAGTAGAAAGTATCGCTGAAAAATACGCTGAAAGCATTAAGCCCATTAAGCCAGCAGGCAAAATAGAATTTAGTAAAATTGGTAAGCCCATTTCTGCGTCTATAGAAGATCCAACCGCATAACCTATCTCCGCAAACATGCCATTTTCATAAGCAACTCTAGAAAATAAACCTAAAATTACTCCCATAAAAGCCATAATTGGCCACTCAAACAAACCGGCAATAAACCAAGCTTTTTTAGCATGCTGCTCACTTTTTGATGCATAAATTCTTTGATAAAGTGTCATGGCAATAAACCAGATTGGCATAATCGTAATTGCCCAATTTGCTAATTGCTGCCAAGTGATATTACTCAATGTAAAAAACTCATCACCTAGTGTTTCTCTAATTACTTCATAACCGCCAACAGCTTCGTAGGCAAAGGGGATTCCCAAAAATATCAGTCCAGACATTAAGATAATCCACTGGATGGTATCGGTGTAAATTACTGCTTTTAGACCTCCGATTCCCGTATAAACTACTGCAATTACACCCATTATAATTAATGCAGTATTTAAATCAACCTCTGGGAAAGTTGCTGATGCCAATTTAGCTCCTGCCAATAATTGTGAGCTTGTGAAACCTATATAACCAATCGCCGAAATGATACCTGCTACCAATGCTACTTTATTATTGTAGAAATGTTCGAAGACTTGTGGAAAAGTAAAAAACTTGTGTTTATCTGAAAGTTTAGAAATTACTGGAATTAAAACTACTGCACTTAGCCATGCTCCAAAAAGTCCGGTGAATAGCATCCAAGAGCCCGCCAAACCGATGCTAAAACCCAAGCCACCTAAACCGATGGAAAAGCCTCCTCCTACATCTGTGGCCACAACTGACAAACCAATATGCCAGCTGCCCATAGATCTGCCTCCGATGTAATAATCGTCAACACTTTCATTTTTCTTAAAAAAGTAAATCCCTACTCCAAGCATTGCTGCGAAGTAGGCTATAAATACAATAATGTCAATAAAATTCATAGAATAGTTTGTATCTCCTTAATGTGAAATTTTGGATGATATTTATAAAAATGATTATTTAATAAGGTTAAGGAATTCTTAAAGTTCGATAAGCATTTAGAAGTAAATCTGAAGTTTCAGATTCGTTGTTCTACTAAGTTATAAAGGGATTAGCGAGGCTGCAAATCAACTCCTTTTGTATACAATGTTATGGGGATTTCAACTGAAATCTTTACAATTTCAGTTGATTATCTACACTCTCAGGAATTTCTTCTTTGTTGTGAGTTACAAAAACAAGGGTTTTATTTGGCTGTGCACAATAAGCATTTACTACCTTGTTACACAATTGCTTATATTTCTCATCAATACCTTGGTAGGGTTCATCTAAAATGAGAAGAGGAGGATTTTTTACCAACGCTCTCAAAAAGCAAATTAATCTTTGCTCACCAGATGAAATTCTTAAGAAATATTTATCAATTAAATGTTCAATTTGAAAAACCTTGAAAAAGTATTCGGCAATTTTAGTCTGCGCTTCTGAACACTTTCTGTAAAGTCCTACACTATCGAAAAAGCCAGATTCTACTACTTTAAGGCAAGACACATTTTTTCTGTAGTACAAATGCATCTCAGAGGATGTGAAACCAATGCGTTTTTTTATGTCCCAAATGCTTTCTCCGGTTCCTCTTTTTCTGTCGAATAAAGTGAGGTTTTTATTGTAAGAAGAAGGATTATCTGCAAATAAGAAACTGAGCAAAGTTGATTTACCAGAACCATTGTTACCTAATAAAACCCAGTTTTCTCCCTTTTTTATCGTCCAATTTACATTCTGTTTCACCACATTTTCTCCATAAGCAATATCGATGTTTTCCATCTTAGAAACTTCTTCAAAATCTGCTTCTGTGGTTGCCGGAACTTTAGACCAATCTATCTCAGTAGAGATATTTTCTGATTGGAATTTAGCTTGCATCTCTTCTACCCCTGCCTTTTCAGCAGAAATAATTCTTCCACCTTCTAACTGCAAAGTATGCGTAGTGGCTATTGGCATATCGCTAACAGAAGGTACCAAAAAGAATAGTTGTATACCACTCTCACTCAATGCAGGAAATACTTCGTCTAAATGCTTGCGCGATGGAATATCCAAACCAATAAATGGATTATCGAAAATAAGTACTTTGGGCTTTTCTAGTAGTATTTTACCTATTACTAATTTTCTTAGTTCACCACTCGAAAGTTGGATTAGCTTGCGATCCATCAATTTATGTAAATCGAGAATATCTGCGATTTTATGTAAAACATCTGAATCGATTTCATCTTCATGAAAAATTTCTGCTACACTAGGCGCATCATCTCCATAACTATCGAATCGCTGCTGGTAATACATCTCCTTATAATCGGCAAGTGTATATACAGAATCAAAACTGATAGTTTTAAAATACTGACGTGGACCGCGATAATTATTTTCGGCTATTGCTTGCTCACGATCGTAAAAAGCATAATCTATACTCCCTTTTACAAAGCTAAAATGGCTAGCAAGTACTTCTGAAAAGCGTGTTTTACCACTTCCATTACTTCCTAAAATTGTCCAGATTTCGCCTTTGTTAATTTCCCAGTTAAATGGTTCTGGAAATGGAGAATTGGGAATTCTTGGTACTGCATTTTGGAAGTGAATGTAAGAAGTCATTTGAATGTTTTTATATGCTGGTTTATGCGAAATTTTTAATTTGTGATGCAAAAGTAATTATCAAATTCAATTAGTGACCATTGAACTCCAAAAACTACATCATTTCGCTTAGCACATTATATGACTTCTTACCACTAACAATATTAATTATGCAGCATCCTGCATATTGAAGGAGCCAAAATGAGAATCAAGTAGATTCCACAATTCTTCGAAAGTAATTTCAAGCCTGCTATCCGATAGAATCATTATAATCTTTTCTTCTTTTAACAATTTGGCGTTTTTACTACCTAATTTGCCCATGTTATATTGTGAAATATCTTTCACCTTAATTCCTATAGAGTCTTTATCAATTAATAGAATGTGATCAACATTTGTCCATTCTACTAAACCGATAATTTTACCATAATAGTCGTTCTTAAAAATTCCTCGATCACTAACAACTAAACCAGTTTGATCTTTACCATACAAATGCATTACTTCTGCTGCCAACACTAAAAAAGAAAAACCTGCTGCCAGAAAAAGTAAAATTGCGGTAAAAATTCTAAATGAACCGGTTTCAAAAATTAGCCTGAGCATATTGCTGCTAAATAGAAATACTACAGCATAAATTGCTATTTTTTTTAGCCTTTTCTTTTTACTGAATAAAATAATAGATTCCATTAACCATAAATCAATATAAAACAAGAAATCGTAAACTGCCTCAAAATCACTTTAAAGGCAATTTACGAAGTCACGAAAGACCGTTACGATTATTTTATAGGAGTCCTATTTTATACGTTATTATAGAAAAAATAGCATTTTTTCAGAACAAATCGACATTTGGCCATTCTGTTGTTGCATCATTTACAGCTTTCCAAATAAGGCCATCCATCTCATTGATAAAAGCTGAATTTGCACTTCTTGTGTTACAAAGAACCACCCAATTATATCCGTTTGATGCCCTAACAATCTCAGTAGCAGTACCCGGTAAACTGCCAACATGCCACCAGTTATTTGCACTATTTACTCCCCAACCGCAAGCGTAATTGGCATAAGCAGATGAAGCGTTCGTCATGGTGTTGATTGATGAAGTTTCTAAAATGTCTGGTATTGTATTGTAATTATCTACATGCACCAAAAACTTAGCAAGATCAGTAGCATTAGAAATCCATCCACCATGTGCATCCATTCTTGTAATATTGTAGATATATGGATTCTGGCTACTTTGTCCATAATATACCACCTCATTTTCTTTTTGATCTTCTAGTGTATTTCCTGCTATTTCCATCCCATAAATGCCGGCAGGTTCGAGTACATTTTCTTTAACCCAAGTTTCATATGTTTCACCAGTCACTTTTTCTATTATCCTACCAAGTACACAATAGCCAAAATTGGAATAATCGTAATGAGCTCCCGGCTGGTAGTCTAAAGGTCTGTTGTCTAACACCCAAGAAATTAATTCTGCTTGAGTCATTTCCTGATTTGAAAACATTGGATCGTTTACGCTATTTCCCCAACCACCAGCAGTATGGTGTAAAAGATGACTTAAAGTAATATCAGTTATTCCAGAATTGTAAGGCGTTGAACCATAATCTGCTCCTAAAATGTTTCCTTCGCCAAACACCTTCTCATTAATTGATAATTTACCCGCTTCAATTAATTTAAATATTGCAACACTCGTAATGGGTTTAGAAACACTGGCAATTCTAAAAAGGCTATTATTACTTACTGCAATATTGTTATCCGTATCTGCTATGCCATAACTTTTTGCATAAACCAGGGCTTCTCCTTTTGTTATTGCCACAGACATTCCCGGTACATTATAAGTAGCCATAAAGGTGTTAATCACATCGTCTACTTGTGAAATACTAGAAGTTGCATCTACCGTAATACTCACCGATTTAGTTTCTGTATCGCTTAAGCTTCCACTTTCTACTGTAAGTGTTACCTGATAAGTACCAGTTTCTGTATAGCTATGTTCTGGGTTTTGCAAATCTGATATACCCCCGTCTCCGAAATTCCATAGGTAAGATTCTATATTTTGCGAAGTTGAAGTAAAGCTAACTATTGTTGGAAGTGTGCCCTCATTGGCGATATTAAAGGAAAAAGCAGCTATTGGTTTCGTTGTGGGATCGTCTTCATCATCGCAAGCTGCCAATAAAATAAGTATAATGCTAAATATTAATCTCAGTTTTAAAATGTCTCTCATCTTTCAATTTTTTTTAAACAGGTAATTTGTCAATCATCTGTTTATCGCTAGCTAAAAGAGATGGTCATCAAGAATTTTAAAAAAATCTTAGAAATCTTTCTAAAATCAGCGATTTACATAAGTCCCCCCGTTGTTAGCCTTATGTAAATCAATATTGAATTTACCTATATTTTGATAGTAAAAACTTCATGAAATAAGCTCATAAAAAGGCAATTAAACCGAGATAATTACATTTTGAGAATAAATGATGGATTTGATTTTTAAATCGAGAACAGTACTGTTCATGCGTTCGTCAAAGAATAATTACTCTATCAATAAAATACAAAACAATGCTTATTTATAGATTGAAAAGACTCACTCTGCTGTGCTTTTCTATTTTTTTATTTTTTGCCATTGCTGCTCAAATCAAACTTTTTTATGAGCCACAAAATGAAAAAGTATTGAAAGCTCAAAGTATTTCTTTAAGCTATTATGAAGAAAATCAAAAAATA
This sequence comes from Chondrinema litorale, assembly GCF_026250525.1. GTDB lineage: Bacteria > Bacteroidota > Bacteroidia > Cytophagales > Flammeovirgaceae > Chondrinema > Chondrinema litorale. Next base: position 116,499 of record NZ_CP111049.1, on the reverse strand, counting down.
GATATTCAAGATAAAGATGCCCAATACAATATTTTAAAGCTTTCTGCTCCATATTCTAAAAATGAAATAATCGGAAGCTGGTTACAGATCAAATCATTTACCGAACAATCTTTAGTTTATGCTGAAAATGCAGATTATGGTAAAAAGGGGTATTACCATCTTTTAAACCTAAAAAAAGATAATCGCTACGAACTTTATTATTCATATAAAAACAAATCTGGCAAATGTATGCTACAAACTAAAATTGCAGAAAGTGGTTCATTTTACATATTAAACTCAGAAATTACCCTCGCACCTGAAAGGTTTTATGGTAACAACACACATTGTAATAGACTTACTAAGGTTGATGAAAAAGAACCTATAAATAGACGATTTGTAATGGCTCTGGCAGGTGATAAAAAGCATATGGTGCTTAAAGGAATCAACTTCGAATACACTATTTGCACCAAAAGTGAATTTATGGAAGGTTTTAAAAAGATCAATTAGCCTATTCAATTAGCACTCACTAAAGGTTCAGTCATTTTTATTTATAAATTTGCAATCCAAATAAACGAATTATAAAATTTGACTGAATTGAAAGGTTTGAAATACCCTTATAATATATACACTATATTTTTTTCTATACTGGCTTTTTTGTTTTCATGTAGTAATGATGTAGAACAAAATAACAGCAGTCCAAATCAAGAATCACAAACTTTTGAATGGAAGCAACCAAGTATTGAGTTTGCAAGTGGTTTTTCTTTAGAGTACTCCGACACTTATAAAATCTTAGATGTTTTTTCGCCATTTCAAGATGCAGAAGATACCCTACATTACATACTTGTTCCTGAAGGAAACGCTGTTCCAGATCAATTTAAGACTTACCAGAAAATTACCATTCCAGTAAAAAGAATGGTGCTTACTTCTACCACTCACATTGCAATGGTTGCCTATTTGGAAAAACTAAATGCAGTAAGTGGCATTACAGATTCGGCTTTTATATATAGTCCAAAAGTGAAGCAGCTTTTAGAAAGCGGTAAAATAAAAGAGGTGGGTAAAAATGGTGCTTTAAATAATGAAGTAATAATTGCAGCAAATACAGATTTGGTAATCTCTGGCGCATGGAGCAGTGCCGCTTTTGAAACTTATAGACCTTTAATTGATGCTGGCATTCCGGTAATGATTAATGCCGAATGGACAGAATCTCATCCACTTGGCAGAATGGAATGGATTAAAGTATTTGGTGCTTTGTTTAATATGGAAGATAAAGCTGAAGTACTTTTTAATAAAAGTAAAACGCAATATTTAGAGCTAGCAAATAAAACTAGAGATGTAGTAGAAAAACCATCAGTAATTAATGGAACTCCATACCAAGAAGCTTGGTCAATTGCTGGCGGAAACAGTTATGTAGGAACACTCTTTAAAGATGCAGGTGCAGATTGGCACTGGGCAAACGATACTTCTCAAGTAAGTTACCAATTAGATTTTGAATCAGTATATCCAATTGGGCTAGAAGCAGATTATTGGATTTCTCCGGGTAGAGCTACCGATCTTACAAGTCTCCAAACCATTGATGAAAGGTTTAAAGATTTCAAATCATATAAAGAGCAAAAGATTTTCAATTTTCATAATAGAGCCAATAAAAATGGAATGTATGATTATTACGAATCTGGTGTGGTAAAACCAGAAGTAATTTTAGCCGATTTAATTAAAATTCTGCATCCAGATTTAATACCAGAACATGAGTTGTATTACTTTAAAAAAGTAGAATAAGCAAATAAAAAGCTTGAACAGAAGATGGGAATATTGGACAGACAAAAAGACGGGTATGCTAAATTGCTTTTTTTACTGCTGATTGGTTGCATTATTTTTTTTGTAGCCGAAATTGCATTAGGCTCAGTAAATATTCCGCTTTCTGCATTAATCGATATTCTTCTACAAAACAAAGCTGAATCTCAAGCTTGGACATCCATTATTCTCAATATCCGATTTCCTAGAGCAGTTACTGCATTTTCTGCGGGAGCAGGTTTAGCTGTAGCAGGCTTATTAATGCAAACATTATTTAGTAATCCACTTGCTGGTCCATCGGTGTTAGGAATTAGCTCGGGAGCTAGTTTTGGAGTAGCTACAGTTTTGTTAGGTGCAGGAAGTTCTATCACCCTACAAACTTTAAGAGAAATGGGGATTGCAGGTAGTTGGTTAATGGCAGGAGCTTCTGCCTTTGGAGCCAGTGCCGTGTTGCTACTTGTTCTATTAATCTCATTTAGAGTGAAAGATGCTGTAGTTTTACTAATTACAGGATTGATGATTGGCAATATGACATTAGCAATTGTGAGCATCTGGCAATACTTTAGTGCACCTGAGCTTATCAGAGATTATTTGTTATGGACATTTGGCAATCTTGGCAATGTAACTGGGCACCATTTATTCGTGATGAATATTTGCATTTTGCTAGGAATAATCGCTGCATTTTTAATTTCAAAACCACTTAACATGCTTTTGCTAGGAGAAAATTATGCAAAAAGCATGGGTATGCACATCAAAAGAAATCGCATTTTAATCATTATAGTTACTGGGTTACTTACTGGAAGCATCACTGCGTTTTGTGGTCCTTTGGCTTTTGTTGGCATTGCTGTTCCTCATTTAGCCAGAGGATTAGTTAAAACATCAAACCATTTAAAACTTATCCCAGTTTGCGTACTTTGTGGTGCTTTGGTAATGATTATCTGTGATTTAATTGCCAGACTTCCTGGAAGCAGTAGCAGTTTGCCAGTAAACGCTGTTACTTCGTTAGCTGGATCTCCTGTGGTAATCTGGGTGATTTTAAAAGGACAAAACTTGCAAAGAAATTTCCGTTGAAGCAATATAATACCATATTATACACCCAAGATTTACACTTAGGGTACAAGCATAAAAATAAACCTATCCAACTGCTAGAAGAGACTCTAAATCTTGAACTTAAACAAGGTAAGTTTACTTGCCTTTTAGGCCCTAATGGAAGCGGTAAGTCAACATTAATTAGAACTTTAGCTGGTTTACAAGATAGCATCACTGGAAAAGTAATGCTCAACGATACTGATATTCATCAAATAGATTTAAAAGAAAAGTCTTTTTTGTTAAGTATGGTTCTCACCGAACAACCTGCCACCACCAATATCACTTTACAAGAATTAGTAGGCATGGGAAGATACCCATACACCGGATGGATGGGGAAGTTTTCGAAAGCAGACCTTTATAAAATTGATGAAGCTATTGATGCAACCAATCTTAAATATTTAAGAGAGAGAAAACTTTGGCAACTGAGTGATGGTGAGCGCCAAAAAGCAATGATTGCAAGAGCCCTTGCCCAAGATACACCTCTGGTTATGCTCGATGAACCTACTGCCCATCTAGATGTAAATAACCGTGTTGAGCTTATGTATTTGCTAAGAAAACTTAGTCATGAACTCAACAAATCAATTCTACTTTCTACCCATGATTTAGATATTGCACTCCAATGTGCCGATGAATTTTGGCTGATGCAGCCATGCCAAAAAATAGTAAGTGGAACACCCGAAGATTTAGTACTTAAAGGTGAATTTGAGAATACTTTTTTTGGTGATAAATTCAAATTTGAACCTCAAAATGGCACATTTAGAATTAAAGAAGAGAAAAAGAACAAAATTCGATTAGTAGGTAATGGTTTACATTATTTCTGGACAAAACATGCTCTAGAAAGAAATGGCTTTGAAATTATAGAAGACACCTCTCATTGTGAATTGCTTATAAAGATTGAAAAAGACAGTAATTTTTATTGGAATGTGTTTAAAAAACAGGAATTAATTGGTAAATATCCCTCTATAAATGGACTGATAAATAACTTGCTAAATATTGGTTAAGTAAAATTTAATTCTATTTTTATTGAAAAATTAGAAATATATTTACTTAGTTAGACACTTATCAAACTTTTTATAAAAGTGTCAAAATGCTAAATAAATTGGTATATCAAGGTATTAAATACCTCAAAAAATGAGTTATTTAAATATAGATTATAGTAAAAGCTATAATTCTAATACCAGCAATTAACAAAAAAGCTGATTTTTTAAGCTAAATAATATTTACTGTCTACAAACTTGCACATAGTGCTATGAATATTGATAATGAATCACTAAGCCAAAAATTACCATACCAATATCTGGAATCTATAATTGAACAAAGTATGGCAGGCTACTGGGATTGGCATATCCCAGAGAATTATGAATATCTGAGCATTGAATTCAAAAAAATGTTCGGTTATGAAGACCATGAATTAGAAAACTCTCCGGAAACCTGGCAAAAGCTTATCCATCCTGATGATCTTGATAAAGTAATGAAAAACTTTGAAGATCATATTGCCAGTAAAGGTGCTATCCCCTATCACAATGAAGTTCGGTATTTTCACAAAGATGGCTCAATCGTTTGGGTAATTTGTAATGGTAAAGTTGTAGAGTGGAATGATGAGGGTAATCCATTACGCATGATAGGCTGCCATATTGATATAACAGAGCTTAAAGAGAAAGAACTGAATATATTGAATCAAAAGCAGTACACTGAACTGATAATAAAAGGGATACATGCAGGTGTTTGGCAGTGGGATATAGAAACCGGAGATGAGCAATGGTCTGATAAGTTTTATGAGATTATTGGATATAAAAAAAATGAGATAAAAGCTTGTTACGAGAGCTTTTTAAACCTTCTTCATCCAGATGATAAAGAGCTTGTCTTGAAAGCAGTAGACAATCATTTGGTTGATAGAATTCCTTACGAAATTGAAATCCGTCTTAAACAAAGGAGTGGTAAATACATTTGGGTAACAACCGCTGGGCAGGCTTTGTGGGATAACGAAGGTAAGGCCCTAAGAATGGCAGGCTCAATCATAAACATCAGCAATCAGAAAAAGGCATTTTCTAATCTAAATGATTACAAAATGTTGTTTGACTTAAGTGAAGATCCGATGTGTATTAGTAAAGACACTGGTTGTATCATTCATTATAATCAGGCATTTAAAAAATTAATAAAGCTGAGTGATGAGAAAATAAAAGAAAAGGGATTTCATGAATTGTTAAATATTAGGGTAACAGATAAGCCTAATTTTAGTTTGAGTGAAGCTTTTAAAGAAACAAATACACTCCGATTCGAAAGTATTCATCAGGTTAACAAAAACAAGATTAATCAATATCAATGGGCTGCAACTTTAGATTCAAACACCAATCAGGTTTATTATGTTGCCAATGATGTTACCCAAATAAAAGATAAAAAAAGGGCGCTTCGAAAAACTGCTGAAATTTTAAATGAATCTCAAAAAGCAGCAAAAGTCGGACACTGGGAAGTTGACCTCATAGAACGCACCCTATACTGGTCTGAAATGACTAGAGAAATACTTGAGGTAGACGAAAATTTTATCCCTACAATAGAGTTGGCACTAAACTTTTATGATGAAGTATCTAAGCCAATTATCTCCAAAGCCATCGAAGAAGCAAAGTTGGGTAAAGCTTGGGATGAAAAACTTCAAATTATTACTGAAAATGGAAATAAAAAATGGATAAGAGCTATAGGTAAGCCTTATTCAAAAGATGGGAAAGTAATAATGATAAGTGGCATTTTTCAGGACATAACAGAAGATATAGAACGAGAATTTAAGTTGATAGAAGAAAGTAAAAAAGCTGAAATGGCTGCTAAAGCCAAGGAGAATTTTCTTTCTACCATGTCGCACGAGATAAGAACTCCACTTAATTCTGTTATCGGAATGTCTCATTTATTAATTGAAGAAAATCCGAGAGAAGATCAATTATCCAGATTAAAAACACTAAAATTTTCTGCGGAAAACCTACTTTCACTAATTAATGATATTCTCGATTTTAATAAAATAGAAGCTGGACAAATCGATCTTGAAGAAATCGACTTCAATATTCTTGACCTTATAGAAGGGATACATTCTGTAATGTCTTTTAAAGCCGCAGAAAAAAATATTAAGCTTAAACGAATTATAGACCAACAGTTAACTCCATTTTTAATTGGTGACCCTGTGAGGTTTACACAGATTTTAACCAACCTTGTAAGTAATGCAATTAAATTTACTAATGAGGGCAGTGTTAAAATGACACTGGAATTAGAAGAAGAAAATGAGCATGAAGTAGAGCTACTTGTAAGTGTGAAAGATACCGGAATAGGCATCGAAAAAGACAAACTGGAAGCAATTTTTAATAGATTTACACAAGCCGAAAGTGATACTACTCGTAGATTTGGAGGAACTGGCTTAGGTTTATCTATCACCAAAAATTTACTTCAATTATTCAGAAGTGAAATAAAAGTAAAAAGTAAGTCTGGAAAAGGCACTGAATTTTATTTTTATATCACTTTTAAAAAGAGCACAAACCGGAATTTTGCTGCTTTAAAAGAAAGAGAGGGTGGACAAGTATATATTTCGAGTAGAATTAAAAATGATCTCAAAGATTTACAAGGGGCAAAAATTCTACTAGTTGAAGATAATCCAACTAACCAGATGGTTGCTTCACAATTTCTTTCTAAATGGAATGTAAATCTCGAAATAGCTTCAGATGGGTTACAAGCATTAGAAGCTTTAAAGGATAAAAATTTCAATATTATTTTAATGGATTTACAAATGCCAGAGATGGATGGCATTGAAGCTACTAGAAAAATAAAGCAATTATATCCGGAAAAATATAAGAAAATGAGAATAATAGCACTCTCTGCTGCTGCAATTACTTCTGTAAAAAGAGAAGTTTTTTCTGCTGGTATGGTAGACTTTATTCCAAAACCTTTTAATCCAGAAGAATTTTATGATAAAATAAACAAGCATCTCTTTTTAGGAGAAATGACTTCATTTTCTAAATCAGAGAAGAATGATAATAAAAATTCTGACGAAGAATTCTATTACTTAAGCTTAGAAAAGGCAAATGAGCTTAAGCAATTAGGTACCAAGTTTTTGATCAATTATCTTAAGCTTACATTAAAAGAAATAGATGAGTTTAATAGTAATTATTGCAAAGCTTTAAGAAATAAAGATACCGACGTATTAAGCAAAGTGAGGCATAAAGTTAAATCAAATTTTGATCAGTTAGGATTAGAAGAACTTAAAAAAATAACAAATAAGCAGAGTAAGTTAAAAATTAGCAGTTTAGAATTTGAGCTAATTAACGATTTCTGTTCTAAAATAGAAGAAGTTTGTCAACTGACAAAAACTGATGTTAATAGGTTAATAGATAAGCTCTCTAAGAAAATTCAATAGAATAATTTTTAAAGTTTGTGGGTGAAAAACTACTTTGAAAACTCAACAAAAGTATGGTTTTCACCTGCCAACTCTTCCTCAATAATTCTCGTGATAACCTTCCAGTCACCACCTGCCAAACCAGCTCCAATAGCTGGATAAGCTATACTTAGTCCAGAGTATTGTTCCTTAATTTTCTTGAAACAACTTTTAATTGCTTCATAATCAGCTTTTTGCCCATTACCTCTCCAATGATATTGTGTATAAGCATTTACGATAATTAATCGCTTATTATTTACCAATTTATCTGCAAAACTGATGGATCCTAATTTTTCTTTATCTCCTTTTTGAGTTTCTAAATCTGCTTTATAAGCTTCTGGAAATTCCTGTTTAATCAATTTTGCAATGCCAGCTCCCATAGTACAAAAACAGTTACAACCATGAATAATTACGTCAAATTCATTTTGTAAAGCTAATGACACTAAATCTCCCTTAACTGTTTTCATTTAAAATACTATTTGATATTTCTATTCTATCAGCAAATCTAATACATCTTACTAAAGCTGCTATGTATAATGCTTAGCTTTTGTAATATAAACGCTTTCAAAATTTATTAAAATCTCTCCCCTATTTCTTTAAATCTCTAAAATGAAAATCAATCCTAATTTTCTAGGCTAAAAATGATTGTATCGGTTAAAATATTTTCTGAAAAAATATATCTTATATTGATTTATGAAAAAGCATGAATAACTATTGTTAAAATACAAATGATAATTAGAATGCTACAATGAATAGTTATTCCATTTTGATTTTATCTTTTTTTACTAATAGAATAAAACCTACAATTAGAGCCAAATAAGGCTGATTTTACAGAAAATAGAAATTATAATAAAGTCCAAAATGGACTTTTCTATTTTTTAGAAATATTCTAAAAAATAGAGTTAAACCTTGTGTTTTCCTCACATAAATATCTAAAAATCAATTACTTAAATAATAAAACTCAGCTATATCAATATGTAATTAAAAAAGAGTGCGTTGCTCTAAAAACATAATACAAAGCACGAGTTTAGAAAATTAAGATGAGCGCAAGAGCTGAAGGTTTATGGGCAAAAGTGGATACTTACAGTTGGCAGTTGGTGTTATTATCAGCTACAGCTGCTTCTTTACTTATTGCTGTAGCCGTAGTAAAAGTAGCTTGGTTCATATTTATTCTTCCTATAATATTAATTATTGGAGTTCCAGTTTTTGTAAGAATTCTAACAGATAAATTATTTGGTGTTTATTTAATGGTGGGTGTTGCATTCACAATGAATACCTTTCTCAAATTGATACCCAATATTCCCATTGGACTTCTTATGGATTTCTGCATTTTGATTATGGTGTTAACCATGCTATATGATTGTTATTGGCAGGGTGACTGGAATGATGCATTTGGAAGTCCTTTTACTTGGATTATTGTAGTTTGGAGTACTTGGCATCTTATAGAGTTTGCCAATCCTATTGCTGCATCAAGAATTGCTTGGTTTTATGTTATGAGACCTGCTCTAGGTTACATCATGATATATTTTGTAGCATATAAAAACCTCAAAGAGCTAGAAGAGATTAAGAAACTTTATTACTTCATCATATTACTCACTTTAGTTTCTGCCTCATGGGGAGTGGCTCAATTTGTTTTTGGTTATTTCCCTTTTGAAATGACTTATATCATCCAACACGATGCTGTCCATTTGGTTTTTATTCAAGGAAGATGGCGATCATTTGGTACAATGGGATCACCTGCACACTTCGGTGTAATAATGGCTTACATGACAGTTGCTTGCTGGTTATTACTAGGAATTAGTAGTTATACAGGTTGGCAGAAATTTATGCTTATTGTTACTTCAATTATGGCTTTAACAGCCCTAGTTTTTTCAGGTGCAAGGTCCGGAATTGCTGTATTACCTATAAGCTTGGCTACACTAGTAGGACTATCTCAAAATGTGAAACTATATATACTTAGTGGTTTTGCCGGTTTTGCTTTATTCATAGTAATCATCACTCCATCAGATAACTATCATGTGCAAAGGATACAGTCAACATTTAAGGGAAGTGAAGATGAATCTTTCAACATTAGAGAAGAAAACAGGGCAAAAATTACTCCTTGGATAATGGCTCACCCAATGGGTGGTGGTTTAGGTTCAACTGGAGTTTGGGGGCAAAAATTTTCACCAGGAACATTTTTAGCTAACTTCCCTCCCGACTCAGGATATGTAAGAGTAGCAGTAGAAATGGGTTGGATAGGGTTTTTACTTTATATCCTATTATGGATTGTAATTGTTTGGCATAGTGTAATCAACTTTTTCTTACTCAAACGACGGTGTAAAAGTAGATTATCAGAATTTAAAGACAGAAAAATAATGGGTATAGCTATTATATCTTCAATTATGCCATTAACCATTGTTGAAACTGCTCAAGATATTATTGGAAAATTACCATCCAACATGCTGTTCTGGGTTTGGATAGCCATGTTAATCAGAATTGTAAAACCCGCATTTATAGAGGAACCTGAATCAGAAAAAAAACAAGTCTATGAAAGAAGCTAATATAAATATGGTTAGTTGCCAGCACTTTCTTTCTGGTATAGGTCAATATGGTTATCATCTTTCAAATCATATGATGAAAGAAGGTAAAAAGGTGCATTTATATAAACCCTCAAAAAAAGGGTATGCCGATAATGAAATTGACAAACAAAAATGGGTGACACCAGTAAAATATCGCTCATTAGGCAATTTGCATCCTTATATATTGCCTTTGTTTTTGAGTAAACATTTAGCTTTTAAAAATAGCAAAGATATTTATCATGCACATTGGTTTTTATCAGGGCTTGCAGTCTCTTATGTTAAAAAGCACTTTGTTGTAACAATGCATGATGTTTCATTACTTCATGTAAAAGAAAAAAATAGTCATTACACACAATATTACTCTTGGGCAATTGAAAGATTTAAAAAGCTAGGTGTACCAATTATAACAGTATCTGAATCTGCTCGCCTCGATGCCATAGAATTTGGTAAAATTCCTGAAAATCAAGTATATGCTGTATACAATGGCGTCGATTTTAACAGATTCAAATTTGCTCCCAAAATTGAAAAAGACACTTTTACCATAGTATATGCCGGTGGCTTAGGTCCTAGAAAAAACTTAAAATTGTTATTACAGGCTTTTAAAATTTTAGAAGCTAAATATCCACATATTAAACTAAAAATTGCAGGTGCATTTCCAGAAAGAACTACATATCCTGCTTATTCTAATTCATTAGGAATTAAGAATGTAACTTTTACAGGTTATCTACCAGATGAAGATATGGGCACATTTTACCAACAAGGTGACCTATTTATTTTTCCATCAGAATACGAAGGTTTTGGTTTCGCTCCATTAGAAGCAATGGCAAGCGGCACACCTGTACTTACAACAAAAGGTGGTTCCTTAGAAGAAGTTTCTGGAGGTGGGGCATATCTATTTGAATATGATATAGATGATCTTGTTAATAAAGCTTCTGAACTAATAGAAGACAATACAAAACGAAAGGCACTTATAGATAAGGGGCTTAAATGGGTACAAAAGTATCAATGGAAAAATACTGCTGTAGAAACTGAAGCTATTTATCAACTCATTGCCTAAATTAAAAATGAAGCAGATGGATATAACGATATTATCTTGTTTAAGCAGTAAATGTGGAATTGGTAGATATACTGAGGAGCTTGCTTCTGCTGTCAATAAAAAAAATGGACAAGTTAAACTATTTAGAAAAAACTCAGGAAAAGAAGATTATATAATAGCTTATCCTCATAGATCATTTAAAAATTTAAAACATATAGTTGCCCCCTATTATCTCAAAAAAGCTGTTGAGCAAACAGATAGTGAGGTATGGCATGCAGATAACATTGATGCTTTTACTGCACTAGACTGGTCTGGTAAAGGAAAAAATAAAAAAAAGGTAGTAACAGTACATGATGCTATCCCCCTACTCTACCCTCACAAATCTTGGATAGATGGCAAAGCATTCCATTATCATTTACATAAAACTGCAAAAAAGGCGGACAGTATTGTAACTGTTTCTAAAACTTCTAAAAAAGATTTAGTAGAGATAGTAGGAATTGATGAAGCGAAAATTCAAGTCGTTTATAATGGGATTAGCCATAATTTGCTTTATCCGTTAACAGAAAAACCAAAACATAAAAGGTTCAATATCAGATACATTGGCGGATTAGGAGCGATACATAAAAATGCTGTTGCATTAATTGAAACTGCTAGAAAATTGAAAGAAATGAGCTTCGACTATGACATGGAAATTGGTAGTGGAAATGCACATGACACAATTTTACCAGAATTAGTTGAAAAATATAATCTTAAAAACCATGTTCATTTTAAAGGTTTTATACCTGACAATCAATTAAGAGAATTTCTTGGTGAAGGAGATGTATTTCTGTATCCAAGTTTATATGAGGGTTTTGGTTTTCCACCACTAGAAGCAATGGCTTGTGGAACAGCAGTTGTTGCTTCTGATACAGGTTCCTTAGCAGAAATACTACAAAAGGGAGCTCTCCTTTCTAAACCAAACCCTAACGACTTAGCGCTTAATATTATCAAGTTAGCAGAAAATCCGGATTTAAAATTTCAGCTTGAAAAAGAAGCTGTTGAAAATGCTGCCAATTTTACTTGGGAAAAAACAGCTGAAGAAATGATCCGGATTTATCGTGCCTAACAGTGTAAATATTTAAAAAGTCTAATCAATCTTTCAGCAACAAAATTATGAAAACAGCCAATCCAGAATCTAGATTTAAACTTTCTATTGATCCAAAAGACAAAGTATTAGAAATAGGTGGCGGACATAATCCTCATCCAAGAGCCAATGTAGTTGTTGATAAATATGTATTTGAAGATGGCCATAGAAGTGGAAACTTAAGTGTATTAAGCCATCAAGAATTTATATGTGCCGATGGAGAAAACCTACCTTTTAAAGATAAAGAATTTGATTATGTAATTTGTTGCCATGTTTTAGAACATGTAGAAAATCCAAAACAATTTCTTAAAGAAATGATGCGTGTGGCTAAGAGAGGATATATTGAAGTCCCTTCTTTAATGGGTGAACATTTAGCTCCTAAAGCATCTCACGTATGGGTATCTGTTGAGATCGACAATAAATTTGTAGTTTGCTCAAAGGAAAAACTCGGAATGAAAACACCAACAATGGATGCTGGTGACGTTTTTCTATACCATTTGCCTAAAAACTCATTGGCTTATAAGACATTAATTAAAACTCATGGTAATATCTTAACTCTAAGATATGAGTGGAAAGATAACTTTGAATTCGTTATTGACCCTTCACCAGACACACTTCCACTTACAAAAGATGGTAGATGGTTACCAGCAATGATTTCAGAAGCATTTCCAGAAAGAAGTATTAAAACTGAATGTATCGGTTTTAGCAAAGCATTATGGGAGGTAGGTAAAGAATACATTAAAAACCGAATGAATGGTAAAAAGAGAACTACAAAAGATGCAAAAATTGGATTAGGAATTGAAAACACACAACATGCTAAAGCATCCTAGCAAATTGGAGTTTCAGCAAAAAAAGTATCTAATTTCTAAAACTTGGAAATACTCTAATATATAGAAGTCATCGTGTTATAAAATACTAAATATCAATTACTTATGTAATGGTCTATTTTTTAGTATTTGAATTAATTAACAAACTTCATCTATGATTTCATTAAAAAAAATATCTCATACATTAGCCGGTAATCTATTAGAGTTTGCTGCTGGGTTTGGCATAACAACATTTGTTACGTTCAGCTATTCAACAGAGCTTGCTGGTGAATGGATGTGGATTATGGCAATTGCTGCTGTTCAAGCTAAAATTAGAGAAGGTATTACTCAAACAGCTTTAGTAAAATTTGCTTGCAATGGAGAAATTCAAGAGCAATACAAACAAAGAAAGCTTAATTTCTTTATTACAGTTCTATTTGAGATTGCAATCTTTACTATTCTATTTATTCTTTCATTTTTATTTAGTGAAAAGTACCAAAACTGGTATTTAATATATGGGATTTATTCTTTTTGCACAGCAATTTTTAGATGGCAAATGTTTTTATGGCAAGGAACTTTAAAAACAAATAACTATTTAAAAACTCAATTTCTAGCTGTTGTTTTTACCATATCAGGAACTGCTTACTGCTATTTATATCAACAAGATTTATTAACTCTAACTGTAATATTAGCTTTATCTAAGTTCGTCTCAATATACCCTTTTCTAGATTACAAAGAAAAAATCAATACATTCAATTCTAAAATTTCAAATCAGCATTTAAATGATATTCGTGCTTATGCTGGTTTTGGTCTTTTAAGAGAAACTACTGGTAGTATTGCATCTAGAGCAGAAATGTTGATAGGTGGTCTATTACTAACCTTTTCAGATGTTGCTTGGTTGGGGCTTGCAGCCAGATATGCACAATTATTTTTATTACCGAATGGCGCGATTCAATCACTTGTTAATACAAGAGCTCATGCTTTAGCTTTTAACGACATAGAAAACATGAAAATACTGTTAGGCCAAACTTTAACAGGCTTATGGTTACTGTTTGGAATAGGTGTATTAATATTTAGCTTAACCGCCAATTATTGGGTCCCTATTGTTCATGGTGAACAATATACCGAGGCAATCCCAATTATTATACTCATACTGTTGCATACATCCCTATTTGTACCAACTGGAGGTATTTTCGGTACAATAGCACACGCATTAAATCAACCTAAATTAACGGCTAAAGTAGTAATGTTGAGTAGTATAGTAAAAATAACTCTTACAAGTCTTGGACTATGGTTATTTGGAATCTGGGGTGGCGTATTCGTTCCTTTTGCAGTCGAAATTTGGGGTATCTATTACACTGGAAATATTATGAAAAAGCATCTAGATACAAGTTGGAGTGAATTAATTTTTCTAGGTGTGAATAAATCAAATCTGCTAAATCTAGAATTTCAAAAATCTAGCAAATAACAACTTACTTCTCGTCTAAATGAAAACTAAATAATATGGATAGCAAATTAAAAATATCAGTAGTTGTTGCTACATATAATAGAAGCGATTTATTAATAGAACTTATCAAAAGTCTTGATAATCAAACTCTAGATAAAGAAACCTATGAGATAATAATTGCATGTGATGGTTGTACAGACGATACTATAGAGAAACTAGAATTTCAAAGCTACTATGTGCCTAATCTTAAGTGGCTAGATTTACCAAAGGGAAATCCAGCCAAATCAAGAAATGCTGGAATATTAGAAGCCAAAGCCCCTTTAATTGCATTTACAGATGACGATTGTTTGGCGGAAAATACTTGGTTGGAAACAATAATTAAAGTATTTGATAAAAAAGATACTATAGGATTACAAGGAAAAACTACTACAGACAAAAAACTGGTGAATCCTCTAACACATCAAATTGAAAATTTGAAAGGGCATCCATCAGTACCTACTTGTAATGCAGCATTTAGGAAAAATATATTACTCAAAATAGGTGGATTTGACGAACATTTCCCTTTCGCGCATAATGAAGATGCCGATTTATCTTGGCGCATAAGAAGTGAAGGTAAGATTGATTTTGTACCAGAAATGGTTATCAATCATCCTCCTAGAAAGGTCAGCTTTACAAAAATGTTAGATAGAATGAAAATTCTTGAAAGTGAGTTTATGCTTTACCATAAAAATCCTGAATTATATAAATTTTGGAGAAATGAAAATCCTTGGAAAACGATCTATACTGAAGTTTTCCTTAAGCATCAATTATTGATCTTCAAATCAAGATTTAAATATATAAATAGACCTCTTTTGATGATTAAAGGAATAATGATAAGTCTTATCTGGTGGATAGATTTATTATTAAAATACCCTTCATTTTTAAAAGCAGATCAATTATATAAAAAGAAATATTCTGAATTAAATATTCTCACTGAAGAAAGCAACCTTGCAGCTTAGCAAGAGGCTAAAAAAAATAATTATGAAGTTAATATTTAAATTTATTGCTGTGGCACTATGTCTAATGCATTTTAATTTAAAAGCTCAACTTCTCCCAAGTGAAAAAGTAGAATTAGATTCATTACTTGAGATCGCACTTAAAAATTCTCATACACTAAAAGAAATCAATGAGAAGTTGAATCAGCAAAGAAGTCAGCTAAAAGTTGAAAAACTAAGCTGGTTTTCTGGTATAGATGTCGGATTACAGTTCTTTTCTATGGAACAACAGGTTGATTCTGAAAATGGACAGTCATTTTATGCTAGTAACGTTTTGCCGCAAGTGGGAGGCAGTTTAAGAATTAGTTTACATAATCTAATAACCACACCTCAACGTATCAAAATTGCTAAAAGTGATTTGATTCGTACTGAAGAAGGTATTGAAAATACTATTGATGATATAGAAAGATGGATCACCATGAAATATTTTGAGTTAGTTTCAACTAAGAGGCAAACTGCAATTACCAAAGAATTACTTATATCTCAAGAGCACGCTTTTGCCTTGGTAAAACAGAAATTTGAGAAAAATGAAGCTAAACTAGACGATTTTCTTAAGGCTCAAAATGCAATTCAGCAGACAAAAGAAACTTTAATCAAACATGAACTCAGTTTAGAAAAATTTAAGGCGGAATTAAGCATTATAACAAAGTAGAATAATACTTTTTTATATGCTGTTGGAAAAGGTTCTGGTGATTTTTAAGAAGTTCTGGAAGTTCAAGATTTGGCTGATAGGAATACCGGTACTTTCAGGAGCTTTAGTTTTTTTTCTAACTCGAAACCAAGAGCGAAAATATATTTCAAAAGCGACATTACAAGTAAGTATGCCTACTTCTGGTGATGTTTCTTTGATTGGTAGAGAATTTAAACAATATGAAGCCAGTCTGTTCTTCTTTGACTTAATCGAAGTGATTAATTCAAGGAAGACAACGGAAATGGTACGCCTAGAAATTTTAAAAAAATATATGGAAGGAGAATATCAATTTTTCTCTTTCGATGATAATCCCGAATTACGCGAGGACTCAGTTAAAATTTATAATAGAGCAAAAGAACTAGGCAAAGAATACAATCTATTGAATTTATCTGATTCATTAGATATTGGCATCACACTATTGTTAGAAAATAACAGATTAAGTATTAAAGAAATGCAGGGTCAGTTAAATGCTAGTAGGGTTGGAAAAAGTAATTATGTTGACATTAAATATGAGTGTGAAAACCCGTACAAAGCGGCCTATATAACTGGATGTTATATAAATATTATTACTCAACAATATAAAGTACTATCTCAAAAAAAGATAGAAGATAATAGAGAAAGGCTAGAAGTGCTGGTTGATAATGCTAAAAAAGAACTTGACAGTAAAATTAGTCAGCTTGAAAATTTTAAAATAGAAAATAATATTATTAACCTACCTGAACATACAAAGGCAATCGTGAATCAGGTAGTAAATATGGAAGTAAAATTAGCCCATTTAAAAGAAACTTACGACGCTCATGATAAAGCAGCTGAAATTGTAAAAAAGAACCTTCAAAATGCTGGTAGTTTCAACTTCAATGATATTTCAAATAAGACAATAGCTTCACTTAAAGATTCATTAAGAAATGTAAGTGAAAGCTTACTTTTTTTCGAAGGAGATGAAATTGAAAAGCAAGAATTAGAAACAAAAGTAGAACACTTAAAAAATGAAATAACCGCTCAAATAATCACAATGCTTGACAAGGTCCCTTACGATCCATCTCAGGCGCGACAAGAGTTAATGAGCAGGCTAATTGGTTATGAAATAGATAAAGAAATGGAATCAAGTATGCTAGAATCTGTAGAAAATGAATTAGAAAAGCTGAATTTATATGCAGCTAAATTTGCTCCATTAGAGTCTAGCTTAAGCACGTATACTTCAGAAATTCATATTGCACAAGAAGCATACTTAATCCTATTAAACAAACTAAATCTAGTTAGAACAATTGAACAAGGCTCTGGTGATGTAAAAATCACTATTTTCTCACCTCCAATTTTACCTAGAGAACCAGAAAGCTCTAAAAGAGCATTTGCAATTGTAGGAGCTTGTATTGCTTCTTTTATCCTTATTGCAGCAGGAATTGTAGCATTTGTTTTACTTGACAAAAGAGTTTATTCTACTAGTTATTTTACTGAATTAACTACCATATTACCCTTTATTTCTATTAATGATAAATCGGATAACATACATGAAATAAAAAGATTAAGAAAAAAGATATCAGACTTGCCTAATGAATTAAGGACGATACTAATTATTGGCCTTTCTGAAAAAGATATAGATAACAGCTTTTTAGAAAGTTTGATGCAATCCCTAGCAACATTTCCTGGAAATCAACTCATGCTAAATGCTACTGGTAGTGAAAAAACAATAGAAGGTTACGATTCTTCAAATCTACCTGAAAAAATTGAGCAAATTCAAGAACCTGAGGATAGTAAAAACTATGTAATAAATATTGATAACAAAACTTCACCATTTGAAAAGCATCATCCAGAATTCTGGCAAGAATACACACAAAAGAGTTTAATAAGTAGAAAATGTATTATAATAGCTGCCCCTCCTGCCCTTCTCAGCTCAGATTGGGAAGAATGGTTAAGTACAGCTCATGCTTTTATTCTTGTTCGTATGGGTGGACAAGGTATGACAGAAAAAGATAAGGATATAATTAGATCTATATATACACATGAAAAGTCTTTTCAGGCAACAGTATTTATTGAAAAGGAACAATAACCAAAACTAATACAACATGGACTTCTTAGTAATCTTAAGAATAATTTATTATTCTATTGGACTCTATTTTCTTTTTTATTCTTTCTATTGGTTTTTCCTATCGATAATGGGAATGATCTATAGTAAAAGTAAAAGAATAAAAAATAATGATTATATTAAGATTGATAATCTTGTAATTTTATTTCCTGCTTACAAACCTGATTTAAAATTGCTAGAAGCAGTGAAAGCTGCAAAAGCTATAAAAAATATTCCCAAAGCAGAAATTTTAATTATTCTGCAAGAAGACGTAAATAATATCAAAGAATTATTACTTGAGGAAGAAATTACTATTGTTGAAAAAAACTTTAAAAATGTAAATGGAAATCCTTATCACGAAGTTTTAAGATTTAGTGCTTCGGTATGTAAAGAGCTAAATGCATCTCATATATTATTATTAGATAAAGATAACATTGCAAATAATGATTTTATCAATCAAATTTTCTCATTTGGAAATCCCAATGCAGATGTTTGGCAAGGGAAAAGAAAAGCTTTAAATCAAGAAAATAATTGGGCTACTTACGATTCATTTTCAGAGAAACTTAATGATATGTTGCTTAGAGAAGCTAAACAAGCTCTAGATTTACCTCCTGAACTAAGTGGAAGTGCAATTTTATTTAAAACTGAAGTATTTGAAAATGCTGTAAACAATTTAGATTCAAGAGCTCCGGGAATGGACAAAAATTTATTAATTCAACTGCTTCTATCAAATAAGATTATAAGTTATGTTCCAGAAGCAATAGTTTGGGAAGAAAAAACAGCTTCTTCTGAAGTATTACAAACTCAAAGAATTAGATGGTTTGGGAACCAATACTTCAATGCTTTGTACTGGGGTATAGCACTACTAAAAAAACAAAAACCAGCATGTTTAGATTATCTTATAACATTGTATAGACCGCCAAGAAGCATTCAAATTGTATTACTCCCTATCTTAATGATTTTAGAGCTTCTGACTTTTAAATTTATAGAAATTTTTAGTTATAGCTTCTTATTTACAATAGGTGGAATACTACTGTTCCTAATTAAAGAAAATGCTTGGTCATCTGCATATTCAATTGCTCAAAAATTACCAATTATGGCCTTCAGAAATCTTAAAAGTGCAGCAAATGGTGTTTCTAAAAAACAACAAGGCAAATTTATTTCTACAGAGAGAAGGTTAAATCCGAATGAAAAATTAAAGAAAAGTGCTTAATAGTTTTATGAAAGATGGTGAAATATAGCCTAACTATATTTCACCATCTTTTTTCATTTTGTAAATAGTAGATTTTCCCATATCCAGTTTAACAGCAACTGCATCGTAATCATTGTTATACTTACTCATATAATGCTTTACAATCTTCCTTGTATAACCTTTCAATGTATCTTCTTGACCTTCCAACATACGTCCCAAAACATCACCTTCTTGAAATATAATATCAGAAACATCAATCATATTATTTTCACACATTACACAAGCAAGTTCAATAATTGCCCTCAACTCTCTTATATTTCCAGGGAAACCATAATTTGCTAACTTTTTTTGTGCTTCAATTGACAATTCTGGTTTCTTACATTTATTATGATTAGCATATTCCATTAAAAAAAAGTCAGTAAGTTGTAATACGTCCTCTCTTCTCTCCCTTAAGGCAGGAAGTTCAATTTGTAAACCCAACAATCGATAATATAAATCTTCTCTAAATTTTCGATTGTCAACTTCTGCAAAAAGTTTCTTATGAGTTGCTATAATTAATCTAAAATCTACTTTTATCGTTTGGTTTCCTCCTATTCTAACTATTTCCCTTTCTTGTAAAACCCTTAATAATTTACTTTGCATATTTAAATCCATCTCTCCTATTTCATCAAGAAATAAAGTGCCTTTGTGTGCTAGTTCAATTTTTCCTATTCGTCTCTCTGCTGCACCAGTAAAAGCTCCTTTTTCATGTCCAAATAATTCACTTTCAATTAATTCTGCTGGAATTGCCGCTACATTCACCGCTACAAAATTCTGCTTTTTCCGATCTGATTTAAAATGTATTGATTTAGCAACTAACTCTTTACCAGTTCCAGTTTCACCTGTAATACTCACAGTGATTTGAGAATTAACAGCTTTTTCCATTTGCCTGAATACCTTTTGTATAGCTATACTATCGCCAATTATATTGGAAAAGTTATATTTTTTCCCTACTTCTTCCTGTAAGCTTTCTACTTCATTTTGTAACTCAAGCTTTTCTGACAAATTCTTCAATAGCTGTCTTAATCGATGTATTGAGTCATCATTTTTTATGATATAGTCTTCGGCTCCTGAACGTATTAATTCTAATGCCGTTTCCATATCTTCTTGACCAGAAAGAATAATCACAGGTAATTTGGGATACTTATATTTTATTTTTCTTAAAATATCTGCACCAGTCATATCCGGTAATGTATAATCTAGAGAAACTACAGCAGGTTGTTGATATAAGTTCAATAAACAATCTTTCCCAGAAGTAAATCTTATTATTTCATAGTCTGGATTCAGACCTAATTGATAATTTAATGCTTCACCAAAAAAAGGATCGTCTTCAACAATAAATATTTTCATAAATAAAGAATCTCACATTCAAAAAATATTAATATGAGTAGTAATTAGCCTTTTTTTACCACATTTTAATGTCTCATATAATTTATTATTATCTGTTTTTAGGTATTTTATTTAGGCTTGTAATTAGCGAAAGTATTCTAAAAATTAGAAATTTTATTGTTTATAGAAATATTAACGAACTTGGTATAGTTATATTTGCTTGGTTTACAGTATGTTAAATTAATATACTTGAAATGGAGCAGATTTTGAAAATAACCAAATTACAATTCAAACAAGCTTCATATGGATTTTAAAATTCTTTATATTGATGATGACCACTTTATGCGAATGTTTTTTGAAGGTTATTTCGAAAGTAAATTCGATATTAAAGTATGTGATTCTGCAGAGGACGCCTGGAAAATTTTTAGATCAGGATATAGAGCAGACTTAATCGTTCTAGACCTTGTTTTACCCGGCCAAAGTGGAAAATCTTTTTTAACAGAATTAAAAAAACAAAAAGCCCTTGCTGATACTCCTGTAATTGTATTATCTGGTAATGATAAAAGCAATACTAGAATAGATATACTTAAAGCCGGAGCAGAAGATTTTATAATAAAACCTTTTAATCCTGAAGAACTAGAAATAAAAATAGCCAAAGTAACCAGTAAGATAGAAAAAAAGATAAATCCCCAATATTTAAAAGACAGCAACAAAATATTGGGGATAAAATAAAAAGAATAATAGATATTCTAGTTGCTGGATCTATTTTGATTATACTTTCACCTATAATTTTAACTTTTGCAATTCTTATAAAATTAGATTCAAAAGGACCAATTTTTTACGTATCAAAAAGAGTAGGTAAAGGATACAAAATATTTAATTTTTATAAATTCAGATC
Organism: Chondrinema litorale; assembly: GCF_026250525.1. Lineage (GTDB taxonomy): Bacteria > Bacteroidota > Bacteroidia > Cytophagales > Flammeovirgaceae > Chondrinema > Chondrinema litorale. Next base: position 95,017 of record NZ_CP111049.1, on the reverse strand, counting down.
TATGAGAGTTGATGCTGATGCTTTAGTAGATAAATTAAAAAGAAATAATCAATATTTAAAAGTAGAAGAAAAACCAATACCCGAGGTTTGTGAAAAATGCACTTCAGAAAATAAATTATTAATGATCATGGATGGTAGACCTGTTTGTGAACATTATGTAGATTCAAAAAAACTCATAAATAAAACCTCTTTTGTTAAATTCCAAAATGATCCTAGAATTACCAAATTGGGTGAATTTTTAAGAAGATCTAGTGTTGATGAATTACCTCAACTCTGGAATGTATTGAAAGGAGATATGTCTTTAGTTGGTAATAGACCTCTCCCCCTTTACGAGGCAGAAAAACTAACAAGAGACCAATCAGTTCTTAGATTTGAAGCTCCCGCAGGAATTACTGGTCTATGGCAAGTTTCTAAAAGAGGAAAATCAGATATGTCAGAGGAAGAGAGAATCGAATTAGATAATGAATATGCAACTAATCGAAATCTTATCTATGACATGAAACTTTTAATAAAAACTATACCTGCAATAATGCAAAAAGAAAACGTCTGATTATTTAAAAACTAAACTTTCACTTTACAGCTATGAAATTTTATACAAAATACTTTCTAAGTATTCTTCTTTTGAGTGCTTGTAACCTGAATAAAGATATTGAAGACCCGATTGCAGTATCGGGTTCATTAGAAACATTAGAAGTTCCCGAAGATTTTGAATATGCAACTAGTAAATTGATTGATCTTGAAATATCTATAAACAATATAGAAAGTGATATTATATTCGATTTATACGATCAAGAAAATAATTTACTTTTAAGAGGTAATACTTCTAACGAAAACACTTTTATCACCCAACTAAGTTTACCTTATCACCATGATTCAATATGGATAAAACCTCATCATATTGGTATCATTTCAGAGATAGGATTAGAGATAATAGGTAACAAAGTAAATTATGAATTTACTCCAGTGATAAGTTCTGATGCTTATAGTACAGTAAAAAATAGTAATAAAAGAACTTTAGCCACAATTTATGAGCCAATGGGAGATTGGGATTCTCAAGGTAGACCTTTATACTTAGAAGCTACTGGTGATGTTATATCTCAATCTCTACTTGACGATATAGATGCATCTCTCCCTGAATCAAGACCAGTTCCAACATTTAATCCAGAATATTTGGTTGATCAAGATATGAACACAAAATTACAAGCTGACGCTGATGTTTGGATTACATTTGTACATGAAGGTGCTGGATGGAAAAATACTTTAGGATATTACACCTATGATATTAACAATCCTCCAGCTTCTGTAGAAGATATTACTAATCATCACATCATTTTTCCAAATGTCTCATTTAATGGTAGTGGAGGAAATCTTCAAAGTGGTGACAAAGTTCATTTAGGTAGATTTCCAGTAAATACAGGTATTGGTTGGTTTTTAGTACCTAATGCATGGGATGCTAATACTTCTACTGTACTTGATAAACCACAAGTCAAATATTCCGTAAAATCTTTCAATAGTTTTACAGATACAGAATATGCTCAACATGTAATACTATTAAAAGATAATGTTAGAGAATTACTTTTACTTGGTTTTGAAGATACATCTAGACCAGCTGGTGATAATGATTTTAATGATGCAATATTTTATGTATCTGCCAACCCGTACTCTGCTATAATAACAGATGATTTTCAAGAAGTTACAGCATCGGAAGACACAGACTTAGATGGAGTATTAGATCATCTAGATGAATATCCAACTGATCCTGACAAAGCTTTTAATGCCTATATACCAGCTCAAAACGTTACTGGAAGTTTAGCATTTGAAGATATGTGGCCAAATGAAGGTGATTATGATTTTAATGACCTTGTAATGGACTATCAATATAAAAAGATTCTAAGTGCAAATATGAGAGTCCAAGAATTAGAGGCTAACTATACTTTAAAAGCAGTAGGAGGCTACTACCACAACGGCTTTGGAATTGAATTACCTTTTTCAAATAACTCAGTTCAATCCATTTCAGGTAATGTATTAAAAGATAGATATGTACAAACAAACTCTAATGGTACAGAAAGTGGCCAAACCAACACAGTAGTAATTGTTTTTGAAGATGCATATGATATTATGTCACCTTTAGGTACCGGCCAACTAGTTAATGTTAGAGAAAAAGAAGGTTATATAGAACCAGTAGAAATTAATATAAATATTGATTTTACTGATTATCAAGTTTTTAACTCACAAATAGTTTCAGAAAGTATTAATCCTTTTATCATAGTAAATAAAAACCGTGGACATGAAGTCCATCTTCCTGGAAATGAGCCAACTGACTTAGTAGATGAAACAATATTTGGTTCTGGTTCAGATAATAGTAACCCGAACAATCAAAGATATTATGTTACTTCTCAACAATTACCTTGGGCAATTGATATAAGTAGGACTTTTGAATACCCTATTGAAAATGCTGCTATTAATAAAGCTCATAAAAACTTTGCAAATTGGGCTGAAAGTAATGGTAGTATCTATTCAGATTGGTACTATAATAAAGGTGGCTATAGAGATACTAAGTTTATTTATTGATGAAATAAATACTTTATAATGGGAAATAACTTATCAGAAATCCCCATAGTTTTTCAAGCTATGCCTAGATGGGATCATCCATACGAATCAACTGCAATAAACATTGCTAAAAGGCTTTCAAAGAAAAGAACCGTCTTTTACGTAGAGCATCCTTATACTTGGAAGGATCTTTTAACAGTTGATCAGAGTAAAATCTATAATAGATTAGATTGTTGGAATCCCTTTAAACAATCCTATCATAAACCTTATGATAATTATCAAAACTTAATATATATTGTTCCTAGTCCTCAAATACCATTTAATTTCCTACCAGAAGGTAATCTATTTGAAGCTATAAGGAACAATATAAATAATAAGATTTGGAAAACGATTGACAAAGTTATTGATAAGTTTAATTATAATAAATTTATCTATATCAACTCTTTTGATCCTGTTTTTGCTCAAGTAAGATCTCAAAAAGAATTAGTGGCAAATATTTATCAAAGTGTAGATAATATTTCAGGAGAAAAATATATAGCAAAACATGGTATAAGAGCCGAGAAAGAAGCCACTATAAATGCGGACTTGGTGCTTACCACATCAAAAGAATTAAAAAACAAATTAGGTTTTTATAATAACCAAACCCATGCTATTGAAAATGGCGTGGATTACTATCATTTTGCTGAAAATGTTGATGGAATTCCTGAAGATTTATCAAAGATTGAAGGAATAAAAATATTGTATGTAGGAAATATTGGATTAAGAATAGACTATAACTTAATTGAGCAAATTGCTAAAAAATTCCCGCAATGGAATTGGGTGTTTGTTGGACCTGAAGATAAAAGAGAGTTTAAAGGACAAAGACTTAAATCTCTAAATAATGTTTACTTTTTAGGTAAAAAAAGTTATTCTGAATTACCTCCATATATAAGATTTGCTGATGCTTGTATATTACCTTTTAAATGTAATGAGCTCACAAAATGTATATATCCTCTCAAAATAAATGAATACTTTGCTTGTGGTAAACCTGTATTATCAACCTCATTTTCAGATTTTTATCCATTGAGTAATGAAATTAATTTCTTCAATAGTATAGATTCATTTGAGTCTCAAATGGAGGATATAATCAATTCAAATAATAACTCGGATAGAAAAAAAGGTTTTGCTTTAAATAACGATTGGAACTCAAGAACCAAACAAATTGAAATGCTAATTTCAAATGTTTTAGTAGAGAAAAGTTCTCAAAAAGATAGAATTCAAAAAAGTATACCTGCATGAATATAACTTCTATAAAAAAATATCTTTCAAAACAGCATATTTTGAAAAAAATCATTCATAGGATAATAATACCCAAAAATGAACATAGACCAAGATTTTGGGTGAAATGGATAATCAATCCCTTTTTTCATGAGGTTAAAGGTAAAATAAGAAATTCTGTAAGACGAGATTTATTTCCTTTTCAAAGTTTTAAACTAGGTAAAAATGCTCGTATAGAAGATTTCTCTGTAATAAACAATGGTGTAGGATTAGTAGAAATAGGAGAAGGAAGTCGAATTGGTATTGGAAATGTTATTATTGGTCCAGTAATAATAGAAAGTAATTGTCTATTAGCTCAAAATATTGTCATTTCTGGACTAAATCATAATTATCAAAATATTAATAACCCAATATTAGAACAAGGAATTAATACAAATAAAGTAACATTAAAAGAGGGATGTTGGATCGGAGCTAATGCATGTATTACTGCTGGAGTTACAATAGGTAAAAATGCTGTAATTGGTGCTGGAAGTGTTGTTACTAAAGATGTACCTGATTATACTGTGGCAGTTGGAAATCCAGCAAAAGTAATCAAAAAACTAGATTCTAATATTGAAATGAGAACAGCATTTGTTATTAATATGAGAGCCTAATATATTTAAAATATGAATCCATTTATATCCATAATCAGTGTAAATTATAGAAATACAAAAGATACTACTGCATTTCTAGAATCAATAAAAGAAAGTAAATATGATAATATTGAAGTAATACTAGTTGATAATGCTCCTTTAATTTCTGATCAACATTTATTCGAAAAGGCTTATCCTAATTTAATTTATATCCATAGCAAAGAGAATTTAGGATTTGCCGGAGCTAATAATTTAGGAATTAAACGCGCTTTTGGAGACTTATACTACTTTTTGAATAATGATACGATCTTAACTAAAGAAAGTATTATACCTCTTATTCAAAGATTTTCAACCAATAAACATTTAGGAGCTGCAAGTCCGCGCATAGCTTTCTACGATAATCAGAATTTATTACAATATGCTGGAATGACTCCTATAAACCCACTCACGGGTAGAAATAAAATGATTGGTAATCATGAAATTGATTCACCTATTTATCAAAAAACTAATCAAATAGGATATGCACATGGTGCAGCAATGATGATTCCAGCTAAAATAGTTAATGAAATTGGTCCAATGGAAACTGATTATTTTCTCTATTACGAAGAACTAGATTGGTGTGAGAAAATAAGACAGCAAAATAAAGAAATCGAAATAGTAGGAGAAGGGCGCGTAATTCATAAAGCATCTGCATCCATTAAAGCTAATAGTCCATTACAAACTTTTTACATGACTAGAAATAGACTCCTATTTATGTATAGATTTAATAGTAATAATCAATTTAAAAAATTTTGGAATTTCTATAAGTTTGTTGTTATTCCTAAAGAAAAATTGAAGTTTATTATCAAAGGTGATAAAGATGGTTTAAATGCTTATAATCAAGCCCTTACATCTGCAACAAATTACTTTAAAAATACAAATTTACCCTTGCAGAATTTTCATGCTGTAGCTTAACAGAATTGTATTTTAAATATTTATTAGAAAAACAACCTACCTTCAATTTATAAGATACTTGATTGGCACTTAAGCTAGTGTTAAAAACACCTGTCGGAACGTTTTATATTCTATACTAACAACATCCAAACTATGTCTAATCCCAATAAAATTAGCATTGAAGATTTGCCATTATCCGTACTTTTAGAAAACACTTTAGATCGAATATGTATTCTTAGTCAAGATGGTGAATATTTATTTGTTAATAAAAAAGAGTGCGAATATTTAGGTTCACACAAGGATGATATACTTAATAAAGGAATTTGGATAATAAATGCCTTATTTGAAAATAAAAAAGATTGGACTAAAACAATAAGTAAGCTAAGAGAAATTATTAATCAGACTATTATTTATTCTGAAACGGATAGTTATGGTAATATACTTGAGTTTAAGTCCAAGCTTCAACTTATTAAATATAATTTTGATGAATTTGTAATAATTACAACAAAAAACATAGCTACCAAAAGGAATTTAGAAAGCAGATTAGATGAACAATCAATAAAGATTAATGAGTTAGCACAACTACCCGAAGAAGACCCTAATCCAATATTAAAATTTTCAAAAGCTGGTAAAATTAATTATTGTAACAGAGCTGGAAAATTTACACTTTACAATTTTTTTAAAAATTCAGAAAATGGTAAACGTAAAATAAAAGAAATACTCGAAAACTTTTTGAAATATGAAGAGGAAATAAAAATAAATGATAGTTTCTATAGCACTAGTTACATCCCTGTAAACTCCCAGGATGGGATTGTTCTTTATGCAAAGAATATTACAAAACTAAAGAAAATTGAAGCTGACCTTGAAAAGGTATCAATAGTTGCTAGACAAACAAGTAATGGAGTTGTTATAACAAATCCTGAAGGTAAGATTGAATGGGTAAATAATAGTTTTGAAAATGTGTCAGGCTATAAGTTAGAAGAAATTATTGGCAAAAAACCAAGTAAATTTCTACAAGGTGAAGATACAAGTATAGACTCCATTAATAAGTTTAAAAATGGACTACTTTCGAAAGTACATTTCAATGTTGAAATTCTTAATTATAGTAAGCAAGGCAAAAAGTACTGGTGTTCATGTGATATTACTCCTATTTTAGATAAAAATGGTAAAGTAAAAAATTCATCTCTGTACAAACAGATATAACCGAAAGAAAAAAACAAGAGTATGAATTAAATTCTATATACACTAGAATGAACATTCTAATGGAAAGCTTACAAGATAGTATTATAATTGAGAATGAGAATAGAGAAATTACACTTATCAATGAATCTACTTGTAACATGTTCAACATACCAGTTGAACCCTCTAAAATGATTGGAATAAATTGTGAAAAAGCATTAGAGCAATTAAAATTGCTATTCCACAATCCAGAAGAATTTATATCAGATGTTAAGATTTTATTAAAAGAAAAAAATACAGTCCTTAGTGATGAAATAAGTATGATAGATGGAAGAATTCTTGAAAGAGATTACATTCCTATCTTTAGTGAAAATGAATATAAAGGTCATCTATGGAGATACAAAGATATAACTGAGCGAAAAATAGCTGAGAAAGCACTATATCAGCAAAAAAATGATCTTGAAATAAATTTAACACAGCAAAAATTACTTTCACAAATTTCATTTAACATCAACAGGCAAGATCTTTCTTTTGAAGAAAAGATGGCTTATACTTTGGCAAACCTTGGAGGATTTCTTGATGTAAGCAGACTATATATTTTTGAAAATAATCATGATACACAATGTACAAAGAATAGCTTTGAATGGTGTAATAAGGGAATTTCTCCTCAAATTGAAGATTTACAAGATATTCCATTTGATGTAATTCCATCATTTTTTAGAATAATGGAATCTGAAGGTAGATTCTTTTCTGAGAATATAAAAAATCTCCCTGATGATTTAGTTAGCATTTTAGAACCACAGGGAATTATTTCTCTTTTAATCTACCCTATGTGGTTAAATGGAAAATTAATCGGTCATATTGGTTTTGATGAATGCTTAAAAGAAGATAGAGTATGGAATGATAATATTTTTGAGTTATTAAAGACTGTTTGTAACATTGTCTCTTTTGAATACGATAGAGTTAAGTTTCAACAAAATTTGATTTTTTCTGAAAAGAATGCACTTGAAGCTGCAAAAGCCAAAGAACATTTCTTGGCTAATATGAGCCATGAAATAAGAACACCAATGAATGCAATAATTGGTATGGCAGGTTTATTAAAGGATACTAAACTAAATCAAAAACAAAAAAACTTTCTTAATGCTATTAAGACTTCTGCAGATAACCTTCTTGTTGTATTAAATGATATTCTAGATTTTTCTAAGATCGAAGCCGGTAAATTAAATATAGAAAAAATCCCTTTTAAACTTGATCAAATCACTTCACAAGTTGTAAAAACACAAGGTTTAAGAGCTGCCGAAAAAAGTATTGTCCTTGAATATGATTTTGATGAAGCAATACATCCAGTTGTTATTGGAGATCCTTTTAGACTCAATCAAATCTTACTTAACCTTTTGAGTAATGCTATTAAATTTACTGATTATGGAGAGGTAAAACTATCAGTAAAACTTTTAAAAGAAACAGAAACTTCTAATGAAATTCAGTTCACTGTTTCAGATACTGGAATTGGTATAGAACCAGAGCATATCAACAAAATATTTGAAAGCTTTATTCAGCAAGATTCATCTATTACTAGAAGATTTGGAGGTACAGGTTTAGGTTTATCAATTACTCAAGCACTCGTGAGTCTTTTCAATGGGAAATTAAATGTGAAAAGTACTCCTCAAAAAGGATCTGAATTTATTGTAACTATTTGTTTTGAGAAAAGTGATGAATCTAAAATTCAAATAAAACAAAGTTTAATAGAAACTAAAGATGCCTTAAAAGGAAAGAAAATATTGCTTGCAGAAGATAATGAGTTAAATCAGTTTTTTGCTATATCTGTTCTTGAAAATTGGGGTGCACAAGTTGATGTCGTTTACAACGGTAAAGATGCTTTAGAATTTATTACTAAAAATACTTATGATGTTGTTTTAATGGATATTCAGATGCCAGTTATGAATGGTATTGAAGCAACTAGAAAGCTACGAAATGCAGGTAATAACATCCCCATAATTGCTTTAACTGCTAATGCTCTTAAAGGAGACAAAGAAAAGTTTATAGGTATTGGTATGGATAATTATGTCTCTAAACCAATAGAACCTAACACTTTATTTACAGTAATTTGTAATTCATTAAACATTAAAGCAAAAACTATGATGCTGAACTCGAAAAAAAATGATCTCAACGAAATAGAGGAGTCGTATAGTCTTGAAAAGCTAGAGGTAATGTCTGTAAATAACCCAAAGTTCAAAGAAAAAATGATTAAGATTTTTGTAACAATGACACCTAATAATCTTATTGAACTTGAAAATGCAATTAATTCAAAAAATTATGCCCTACTAAAAAATCTTGCACATAAAATGAAAGCTTCAATTGACACTTTCATTATTAAGCAAAGCATGAAAGATATAAGAAAACTTGAAACGGTAGAAAAAGATGATATGAGTGAAATTGATATCCAAATAATTTATAAAAGATTAAATAATAACCTTTTTAAAGTGATAGATCAATTAAAAAATGAATATCTTATTAATGAGCCTAACTACGTATAGGTTAACTACAATAATTGATTTATGTACATGCAAAAAAGGAGAGATGATTATATAATCATCTCTCCTTTTTTGCTTCATCCTATAAAGGTCAATTTGTCCTTTATCTTATCCGAATAACAACTTTAACTTTTCAGCCTCTTTAATTATATCATCACAAATTTTAATCTGCCCTTTTTTAGCAGAATTTATTTTTTTTAAAAGCATTACGATCCTTTGAGATGATTCATTTAGCTTATTGTCTGTTTTTAAGGTTTTATGCTTCGTTTCTATTGCTGATTCTATATCATTAATATCTTTTATTTCATTTACATTAGATACTCTTGAAAAAGCTTGTATAGAAGATTTCTTTACCTTGACATTACCCGCTAAAATTTCTCGTTTTAAACCTTCATTAAGACTCCCGATTTTTTCTAATCCTGCTGCATAAAGGGCATCTCTCTTAATCGTTTTTTCACTTACTTTATATTCATCTGCTAATCTTTCTGATGTTGTATTTTCATAAGGGCCATTTTGTCCTTTTTGATCCGATCTATCGTATTTTCCCTTATCTAACTTTTCACGATTATATTTCATGCCTCTTAAGTATGAAGCTTGTTCTAAAGTTAGATTTCTTCTGCTTAGTTGATTATCAATCATATAAGTTTTCACATCTTCCAAATCAGAAAAATGTAACAACTTAATTGAATAACTTATGGCATTTTTAGAGCAAATATTATATCGATTATGACCATCAACCAATATATATTCATTTTCCTTCTCCCAAACTAACAATGCATCACGACAACCATTTGCTTTTATATTTTCTTCTAAAGCTTCAAATTCTTCCTTTTTTAATGGAGGAATTAAATCTCTCAACTCAGGAAGGATCTTAATCTCTTGTTTTATGTGTTCTGTCTTAATAATTTTCTTATCCTGATTTAAAACACCTGTATTTAATGTCTTAAATAAATCTCTCTTACTCTTTGCCATGTTATTCCTGTTTATCAATTCTGCAATAACTCTTCTGCTAATTTATAATAATCCTTAGCTCCATTAGATTCAGGTGCATAAGAAAAGATATCCATTTGAGCAGATTGTGCTTCTGTAAGTGATACATTTTCTCTAATCATTGCTTCAAAAATTTTAAAGCCTGGAAGACTTTCTCTCACATACTCCATATTACTTTGATGAACAACTAATCGCTTATTTACCAAAGTAAATACAATTCCTTCAACTCGAAGTTTTTCATTTATTTCTTCCTGAATATTTCCAATCCTAGTAAGAATTTTGTCTAATCCTTTTACAGCAGCAATTTCAGGTTGAAGCGTAATTAAGCAACTATCTGCAGCCACCATTGCACTTGAAGTAATAATATTCAAAGATGGTGGACAATCAATCAAAATAAAATCATATTGATCTTTAATAGGTCTTAGCACTTTATTTAGCCTATTAAATCCACCAATATTTTGTACTAATTCTAAATCAGCCTCAGCAAGTTCAAGGTCGCTAGGGGAGAGGTCATAATTTTCTGAAACTAAAAAAATTGGTAATGGTTCTTCTTTTAATAAAGCATCAACCACTTGTTTTTCAGGTTCATCAAAACCTAAACCTTGAGATAGGTTACCTTGCGAATCCATGTCAACAAGTAAAACTTTTTTACCCATCATTGTTAAGGCTTTACCTAAATTAATAGCAGTAGTAGTTTTTCCTACACCTCCTTTATGATTTACAATGCTAATTACTTTTGCCTTAGAAGGTGTATCATCATGTCTTAGTCCATACTTGTATAAAACAGGACGAAGTAATTTTATATGATCTGCGTTTAGCTTTCTTTCTCCTCTTAGCACTTTACTTAAAACACCACTAGGAATACTAGCTTCTTTTTCAAGCATTGATAGCGAAAATGCGGGATTCGCCTTTAAGAATTGGACAATTTGATCGTTTTCTGACATAAAAAAATGGATAATTATAGGACAAAACTAAAAATATTGTCTTAAAACCTACCATTTATCACATGAAATTTTTGAACTAATTGATAGATGTATTTAGAAAAATCTAAGTTTAAAGTTTTCAATTAACCTATTAATTCAAAAAAATCAATGGTAAAATATTAACCAGCAAGGAGGTATTTGCCTTTAGAAATATGTAGAATGTATTTTTTTGATCCGTGCTTACTTTTAGTCTCTTCCCAATCATTGATAATCATAAGTTTTCGGGCAGTTTCAAAAGCTTTATTTATTGTTTTATCAATACGACTGTGATGTTTATTAATCCTGTACTTATCCAGTTTCATAATCTCTACTAGCCTGTTGTAAGAATATTCAACCTTATCTTTATCTGCCATATGGCAAACTTGATAAAGACATTTGATGAACAATTCTACAGAAGTATTAGGACGACCAATATTGACTTTACGAATACGATTATTTAAGTCTGTTGGAATATTAAAATATGTCTGTTTCTTTTCTCTTTTAAAATCAAAGAAAACACTATCAACAGTAAGTTTCATTACAGGTCTACCTTCCATGTCTCCTTCTTTTTTCCATTCACCAATCTCATGGATTTCAATTAGCCTTTCTATTTTAATACCTGTATACTCAAATATTTTTCCTTTAACTTTTTTTACCTTTCTTACAGGAATAAAAAACTTTTTATGATCTAATCCAACCAAAGCCTGTTTTACAAATTCTTTCTGTCTTTTGTCATATCTACCAGATTTGTCTTTTTCTAGTCCAGCACATTTGTACAAATCCCACGGATTAAATTCGAAATAAGCTCTATCAATTTTATCTAAGTAATATAACTTTCCTACAGATTTCGCTTTTTGAGCCATAACTACAATTGCTGTTAGAATTCTTACCTCATTTGCAGTCAATTCTTTAGTTATACTTTTTCTATATTTTTCAGGTACTTTTTGCTCAATCTCTCTAGGAAATTCAATTGAATAATTTGCCCCATTATTATTCAGCTTAAGAACTTCTCCAATCTCTTCATTCACATGCCTAAACTCCTTTTTAAGTTCTCCTTCATCATCAAAAATTTCGAGCTGTTTACATTGCTGTCCAGTCTCAATTTTTAAAAGTCCATTGGGATAGTGAATTACATCTTGTACCTGTTCTTCCATTTGATAGTATCCTTTTGAAAAATGAATTATGGCAATTATTAGTAGTTGAAAAAATATTTGCTCTAATTAACAAGCCTAAAGTATAGATATTTCATATTATGAACAAGCCTATTTGGGTGGACTTATGGCTACTTTTATTTACATAAGTCTTTTAATGGAGGGACTTGTGGCTACTAAATTTATTCTATTAGGGGGACTTATGGCTACTATCAATAAAATGTTAGCATAAAAGGTAGCCATAAGTATAAATATCAATTCAAATTAAATCCATTATTAATTCTGTTATATCTACTCTACCATTAATAATATATCTACTAACAGCTCTATTTAGTTCATTAAATTCTGATTGAATATTAACTTATTAGCCTTGGAGGGAGTTATGGCTACTCAACATTTATCTATAAAATAACAAAGGGAGGACTTATGGCTACTTGTTATTTTAGTGAGTTTACCATATGAACTATATAACGGAGGGAGTTATGGCTACTTCAGGTCTTTTCAACCATTAATTAAAATATAATTAGATGGGAGGACTTATGGCTACTCTCTTATAGTTGCACATCATTCTGTAAATAGTATGATTAACAATAATAATCTTATGTATTCATCAAATTGTCAGAATGATGTATACTTAATTTACATAAGTCAATCCACCGGGGGACATATGGCTACCTATTAATACACAAACGGAGGGACATGTGGCTACTTTAATATTTATATTATAAGTGATTGATTATCAAATTATTATGATTAATTGCTCATCTATAAACTTATCAAGTTATAAGATTGATCGACTTATGGCTAATAGTCATAAAGTAAGAGAATAGTAATGGCTACTTAATTATGCTTCAAAAGAGGGGGACATATGGCTACTTTTAATCAAAATGGGTGGACTTATGGATACTTAATCTATCAATTTAAGTTAAAGTAAGCCTTAAAGGAGACAACGGGAGGACATATGGCTACTTCTATAATACAGAAAGAAGGGGAGTAATGGCTACTGATTAGGTGGACTTATGGATACTTTAAAGGGGACATATGGATACTAATGGAAGGACTTATGGCTACTTATGGGGGGACTTCTGTATAAATTATATTTATAACATACTGATTATCTATATGTTACAGTCAAATATTTCTCTGTATAATATATATAATCATTAAAAATGATAAGCAGCTAAATTTTTCTAATTTAACTGCAATTACTTTTTATACATCAAAGTTTAATCTATTTCTTAGCAATTATGTAACATTACTACTAAGAAAAGCTCAAATACTTATGGATACAATTAATTTAATTCAAGCTTTCGAAAATCAAAAACTCCCCCTTTCAGTTTGGACTCATGAAGCCCACCTTACTGTTGCATTCTATTATTTAAAAAAGCATACTCCAGAAGAAAGCTTAATACTATTGAGGTCGGGAATTATATCTTATAATAATTCAGTGGGTACCGCTAATTCTTTTGACGAGGGTTATCATGAGACTCTTACTATCTTTTGGATTTGGACTATTGCAAGCTATATTAGCCTGAACCCTGACCATGAAATAAAAGTGTTTTTAGGAAGTAAATTTGCTACCAAAGAATTTCCCTTTCAGTTTTATTCTCACGCAAAACTTTTCTCAACAGAAGCCAGAGCAAAATGGGTAGAGCCAGATATTAGAAATCTTTCATTAGAAGATTAAGATTGGAAGTTTCTAATGTGTATATTATTTTTCTCCATTAAAATAAATTCTTTCAGCTTATATGCGCCTAATTTTTAAAATTACACTGGTTTACCTAATCATTACATTATTTGTATTTGTTCTTGGTGCAGTTATAACATATCAAGTAATTAAGCGCGAGGTTGATTTCGAGCAGCAAAACTTTTTAAGAGCTAGACTTCGCGAAACAACTAGAATGATTGAGCGGAGAAAGCTTGATCATAAGTTTATTAGAGAGAAGTTTGCTATTATACCTTTAGATGGTGAAGTAAAAGAAGAACCCATTGTTTTTTCTGATACGCTATTTATGCATCAAGATTTAAAGAGGATAGAACCTCATCTTAAACTTGATGTTACACGCAAAATAGGAGAAAGATTCTATAAAATTTCAATTTACGATTTGATTATTGAAGCTGATGATATTGAAGATGGGGTAGAAGAATCACTCATCAAAATGTATATAATCTTATTTGTAGTTGTATTGATTTTGAGTTGGGCAGTTTCATTTTGGATTTTAACACCATTTAATAATTCACTAGAGCTCATTAGGGTATTTGATATTACAAATAAAGATAAAATCAAATTTCCTAAAACCAGTACCAAAGAGTTTAATCAATTGAATCTCTTTTTGGAAGAGATGACTTCTAAAGTAAAGAGTGATTATCATACACTAAAAGAATTTTCTGAGAATGCATCTCATGAGATGCAAACTCCATTGGCGATTGCTAAAGGCAAATTAGAATTGTTAATGGAGAAAGGTGATCTTAACGAAGAGCAAGTACATATGGTAAATTCGGCTTATTCTGCGGTATCTAAACTTTCTAGGTTAGGAAGGTCTCTATCTTTACTTACTAAAATTGAAAATAAAGAATTTAAAAATGCCAAAGAAATCAATATAAGTGAGTTACTCAATAGCCTTTTATTCAGTTTTAAGGAATTGATAGAACTAAAGAATATTTCATTAGATGAATCTATCACCTCAGATGTATATTTAAATATAGACAAAACTCTGGCAGATATATTAATTACTAATCTGCTTCAAAATGCAATTCGGCATAACTATGAAAATGGCTTTATAAAAGTTAAACTCGATAAGAGATATTTAGAAATTGTAAACTCAGGTAAACCTCTTAGTATTTCTAACCCGCAAGAACTGTTTATTCGCTTTAAAAAGGCAGAACAGAGTGGTGAATCTATAGGACTTGGTCTCTCAATTGTAAAGAAAATATGCGAAGTAAATAACTTTGAAATCAATTATTCCTACCAAAACACAGAGCATAGCTTAAAAATCTGCTTCTTTCAGGCGTAAAAAAACTGTTTTCAGTCGAAAAATAGCTTCATTTCGTCTTTCTTCAAATTTCCTTCAAATTCTCATCAAAATTCATTCAGACTCGCACGTTAAGTTTGTAGCATTAATAAATGTGACTAAAACAAACGTACGACTAAGCTTATTTAATTTTTATACTATTTATATATCAATGTTGAAAATGTACGCTAAGAAAATTCCAGCTATTTACATTCTACTCACATTATTTACTTTACCGGTTTTTTCTCAAATAACAGCAAGAAGTAACGAACTTGGTGATCCAATAATAATAGGTAAAATTGTTGATGCTGAAACAGGAGAACCAGTTGAGTTTGCTACAATATCTATACTCAATGAAAAGGATTCTTCATTAGTAGGAGGGGGAACAACAAATGGTCAGGGAGTTTTTAGAATTGGAACCAAGCCAGGAAATTATGTTGTAAAGGTCAGTTTCATATCTTACGAGACCAAAGTAATTAACAATGTGATAATTACTGAGGCGAATCCAGAATTTAAGTTTGGAGAAATTGAATTGAGTGGTTCTGTACAAGCGTTAGCCGAAGTTGAAATTACTGCTGAAAGGAGCCGATTAGAAATGGATTTAGACAAAAGAGTTTTTGTGGTACAAAAAGATATTTCTAATTTGGGTGGTTCTGCATCAGATGTGTTAGATAATATACCTTCGGTTATGGTTGATGCAGAAGGAAATGTGAGTTTGAGAGGTAACGATGGTGTTAGAATTCTAATTAATGGCCAGCAATCTGGTATGCTAGGTATAGATGGAGTTAGTGGTTTAAAATCGATTCCAGCAAATTTGATTGAGAGAGTAGAAGTAGTTACCAATCCATCAGCAAGATACGATGCAGAAGGTAGTGCAGGTATGATTAACATTATCTTAAAAGAAAACCAAAAAGGTGGTTTAAATGGTAACTTCGACCTTACTTTAGGTTATCCAGAGCAATACAATGCCAATCTTAATTTAAACTACCGTGTAAAAGACTTCAACTTCTTCGTAAACTATGGTTTACGTTACAGAGAAGGCCCCGGAAATTCCTATACTAGAAGAGATTATACTGTAGATGGTGTGTTTAACAGACTAGATCAGACGCAAGATATCAATAGAACAGGTTTATCTAATACAGTAAGGTTTGGTGCAGAATATAATATCAATAGCAAAAACTTAATTTCTGGCTCATTCATGTATCGTACATCAGACGATGAAAACACTGGTGATATTGATTATAGAGAGTATGAAGAAATTGCTAATAGTCTTGAGTTAGTAGGTGCAAGTATTAGAAATAATGTTGAACAAGAAGACGAAGAAAATCTAGAATATAATATCAACTATAGCAGAACTTTCGATCAGAAAGGGAGAGACTTAAAAGCTTCTTTGAGATATAATACAGGTCCTGAAAGAGAAATGACCGATATAATTGAGCAAGTATTAGATATAGAAGACTTTTCTGTTGATTACGACGCAGATGCTTTATATCAAAGAAGTGATAACAATGAGAATCAGTCAAATTTAGTGTTTCAGGCAGATTATGTACAACCAATCTCTGAACAAGGTAAACTGGAAGTTGGGGTAAAAAGTAGTTTAAGAAAAATCTCAAACGATTATTATGTAGAAGAGCAGAACGAAGATGGAGAATGGGAAATACTTTCTAATTTGAGTAATGAGTTTTCTTACGATGAAACCATTCATGCAGCTTACTTAATCTATGGAAACAAAGTTAACAGGTTTTCTTATCAAGGTGGTTTAAGAGCTGAGTTTACAGATATTTCTACCAGTTTGATACAAACAGATGAGTACAACAATAAAAATTATTCTAACTTCTTTCCAAGTGCTCATATTACCTACGATTTATTAAATGGAAATTCTACACAAATTAGTTATAGCCGTAGATTGAGAAGACCACGATTTAGAGATTTAATTCCATTCTCTGATTATAGCAATCCGCAAAGCATTAGAAGTGGTAACCCTGATCTTGACCCAGAAATGACAGACTCTTACGAAGTTGCCTATATCAAAAACTGGCCAAAATCATCTGTTACTTCAAGTGTTTATTATCGCCATTCAAATGGTGTAATCCAATGGGTGAGCGAAGTTGACGAAGAAGGTGTTACTACTAGAAGTCCAGATAACTTATCTACTGGTAATTCTTATGGAGTTGAGTTTGTAGTTGACAAAGAACTTGCAGAATGGTGGAACATTAACGGTAGTTTCAACTTCTTTAGAAGCATAATCGATGGTGGACCACTTGAAGAAGAATTAGGAGTTGATCTTTCATCAGATACATATTCTTGGATGACAAGAGCGAACTCAAAAATGACTTTGCCAGGAGATATAGATCTTCAAATGATGCTTTTCTATATGGCACCAAGAGAACAAGCTCAGTCTAGACGAAAATCGATGACATCTCTTGATGTAGCATTTACCAAAGACATTTTAAATGATAAAGCAACACTCTCATTTAAAGTAAGTGATGTGTTTAATTCAAGAATGTATAGAAACGAGACTTTCGGAGAGAACTTCTATTTAGATAGCGAATTTAGATGGAGAAGAAGAAGCTTTCTATTAAATTTCTCTTACAGATTAAATCAGAAAAAATCTAGAAAAAGAGGAGGCAACAAAGGGGGAGATGACGACGATTTTGGCGACATGTAAAAATAAATTGAACCTAAATAAATTTCATTATCATATTTGTGCAGAAGACAGTGTGTTTCACGCTGTCTTCTTTTTTTACTTATATTTGATGAACTAAAGCTAAACAGATAAATTCTTTAAAGGATCGCACGACAAATATTCATCTAATATGCAGCATAAATGCATTATCTAATTATACTATTACTCTTTTTTTGCTCATTAACAGCTTCTGCGCAGAAGAGGAAGAGAAGAGGTGATTTATCTATGAGTTATATGGACTGGGTCGATGTAAGTAAATACAAAGGCAAGTTTATTATTGAATTTGTTCCCGTAACAATTCTATCAATTATTAGAACTAAAGATGGTCAATTAGTACAGGAAAAGTTCTATAAAGGCTATATGGTAAATTATCAAACAGAAAAAGGAAAAGACATAGGTATTAGAGGGCTTAATATTGAAGATGAAAATACAGGAGAACTCACTTATTATGAAATAGGAGTGAGGGGTGGACTATTTTTAGAAAAAGTACAAAATGATCAAATGTTTTTAAAAGCCCCTGATGTGATGATAGATGAAAAAAAGCATAATCATATCTATATCTGTACTATTGAGAAATAAATTATTTTACTAAACTACCTTTAGCTCCAGGAGGAGTAGCATTAACTACAATTTTTTGTTCTGTAAAATCATCAAAAGATTGAGTCCAACTATTTTTTGGCCAGATAAGTTGCATTTTCTTTTGTTGGGGGAGATAAACTGAAGTATATAGTGTTCCAAAGCCTTTTTCGTACTTTGTATTGAATAATGGTTTTTCTAAAAAACGGTTGATAATTCCATCTAAATCTTCATCTGGATTAGCAATACAAGTTTCTAAATAATACTGCCTTTCGCGGGTATAAGTAGCCGCAGCATAATCTTCCCAATCGATTAGTAATTGATGATTAGTACCATAAGGTAAACCTGTAACTACTGGCGATCTATCTGGTGAAACATAAACGGTAGTATAATTTCCCATAGCATCAATTACTGTAACATTATATGCCATGTGAGAAGAAACTCGCTGTAATACATTTACAGCTTCTGCAGTAGTTGTACAAGTTTCAAGTATATACCTCAGAATAATCGGAATACCGAAACCATCGCCAGTTACTTTTCTTCCTCCAAAAGCCAGAGAAATACTTAAACCAGAATAATTAATACCATCTAAAACACCCCAAATACAATCGCTCATGGCAATTACCGGTTGAAGCCAATTGGTGTATAAAAGTGCACCTTCAAATTTGTGGGCATCGTAATCGTAATTTCTAACTAGTGCAAAAGGTTTTTTTGCCCAAGCCAGTTGTGAACAAGCAGAAAGGTATTTTGGTGGGCAATACAAACTTAAGAATCTGGAAGGAGTATCTTTATTACCGGTTAAGCTTACTAGTTTTTCATAAATTGGAATTAGCTCAGGCATGTATTTTTTCAATTTCCCAAATGAAGTAGTAAACCCTGGTCTGTTTTTTAATCCTTCAGATAGATACCATTTTTCATAAAATGGCCAGTATTTCTCAAATAATTCTTGCCATTTAGCTCCTGGTTTATCTTCTCTAACTGCATTTAGAAAAATATACATTGTTAGTTTATGTGATTGTAATTGATAAATGGTTTAAAAAAGAGCTTTCAGTGTAAATCACTGAAAGCTAATTATATATTATAACATCTTAAACCCATTGGCTTGTTCAATTTTATTTTGTGCCAAAGTGGTATTGGTAGGTGTAGTTGACTTAAACAGTTTTCTAATACCTTCAATCCATTTTTTACCTCGGGCATTTAGTTTAAAATCATCTGTCATAAATCTTCCACGGCTAACCAAAATACCTAAATCTGCACCTTCGTATTGGTAATCGCCCGGTTTGAGAATTCTTAAGAAGAAAGCCTCATTTTCGTTTTCAACAGCTCTTCTGTGCGTATCGAAGCGCGAGAATGAAATATTTCCATTATAATCCATTTTGTAAATACCAGATGGTGGTGCTTCGGTAAGAATATCTACTGTGTCTTCGGTATGTTTAATTACCATTTGGCTCCAATTATCGATATTTTCTGGTCTAGCCCACCGCTGATTAATCTGTTTCACGCTTATATCATAATCCACATCCATCCATTCTAGTAGATGGAATAAATACAAGGGGCAATCTGCCAAGGCAAAAACAGCATGATTCGTAATAGAAGATGCACCGGTAATTCTTGGGTTTAGTTCTCCCAAATACACTTTATTAGTTTTCTCTTCAATTAAAAAGTCAAGCTCGAAATATCCCATGTAACCTTCTTCTCGCAATTGGTTACCAAACATCTCAGTATATTTTCTTGCCTGATTTCTTATACTCTGGTTAAATGCATTCGGATAAACTTCGTTTCCGCACCAACCACCTTTGTATGGAGTAAGCTCTTTAAAACCAACCAACTCAGTTAACAAAGGAGCGACAATGGTTCCATGTCGAGTAACACAAGCTTCTATTGCCGAGCCTCTACATTGAATTTTTTTCATGATCTTGCACTCTGGCTCAGCTTCTATCTCTTTTTTGTACTTGTTGTAATCTTCTTCATTAGAGATAAAAAATGTAGTGTGTCCAGAATCGCCAAAAGCAGTTTGCACTACTAAATCTTTACCTAAATGATCAGAGATTTTTCTTAGTGTTTTGTAGCTATCTACTTTTTTAAGCACATTAGGCACACAAGGCACTCCGGCTTTCTCAGCGACACGGTTAGTGATAATCTTATTATCGAGATGCTCGCGAAGTTTAGAACTTGGGAAGCATACTTTTAAACCTAGCTGTTTAGCGAGTTTTTCTACTCTTTGGTCAAACATCAAGTAAAGTACCTTTCCATTTTTTTGTGCTTTAGGCATATTTTGCCCTCTATCTTTTATAAAATCATGAACTTCTTTGTGATCAAGCAAGTAGGCAGTAATATCTTCTATACTCTGAAATTCTTCGTGCGGCAATTCCTCTTGTGGAGCAAATACGTTTGGGTGTTGGTGGTCGTAACAATCAATATAATTGATAAATCTAAAATTCTTAATCCACTCATCAGCACCTAATAAATTAAAATTAGTGGCACTCACAAAATAGATAGGTTCTTCATTTTTATAGAAAAACCTTCTGATGTCTGATATACTTTTCAGCTTGGGTTTTTCTTCTGTTTTTTTAACAACTTTTGTTGTTTTTGGCTCGGCTTGCTTAGCCGTAAGGGGTTCATTTTTCATAAATACAATTTTTTCAGGTTATATAATCTTTGCTAGTAGAATTGTGTATTTGTAAATGATGATATTATTTAAAGTCTTCGAGAATTTGCTGGTCTCTTTGTGTTTTATCGATACTGTTTCTTGACTTTTTGCCTGTAATCCAAAATAGTATGCCGCTAATGCATACAAATCCTAGAATGATCCATTCTATTGGCCAAACAAGAGAGACAGGACTAGCCGGTATGAGCATAAGTAATAAAATAGAAATAGCTACAATAGCACTAGCATAAGCGATTGTTAAACCATATTTCAATTTGTAGGGTCTTCTCATTTTTGGAAATTTCTTTCTAAGACTAATTAATGAGAAAGATACTCCTAGAAATGCAACAGTCATACAAAAAGAACCTACATCAACGAAAGCAACCATTGCTTGTCGGCCAGTAAATACAGATAAAAAAGTGATAATTCCGCAAAACAGAATGGCTTTGGTAGGAGTACCATATACGGGATGTGTTTTGCCAAATGTAGCAGGAATAATTCTGCCTCTGCCCAAGGCAAAAATTACTCTTGAACAAGCCAGAAAAAAACCATTCCAACTGCTAAGTAATCCGATGAGTGCGGTAATGAGTACAAGTTTGGCAATCCAACTTCCGGCAAATGCCTGTTTAAATGCTGCGGCTGTTGGTAATGATGCATCTACTATGTTGTTCCAAGGAGCAACCATTCCTGTACTTACAATCAGTATGAAATAGAAAGTTGTTGCTGCGATAATAGAAAGCAAAATAAGTGAGCCTAAAACCTTTGGGGAAATATTGGATTGAGCTTCTTCTGCACTTTGAGGAATGGTATCAAAACCGACAAACCAAAAAGGCACAGTTACTAAAACAGCCAAAAATCCTTTCCAAGGAATATCTCTGTTACCGAATACTGGTTCGAGATTTTTAAATTCTCCAGAACTAAAACCAGCGATCATCAATAAAATAGCGGCCAATAAAATGGCAGATGTTAGCCAAATCTGAAATTTTGCAGCATTACCAACTCCTTTATGATTAAGCCATGTAATTAAACCAGTACACAGCAATGCTAATAGAATATGCGATGTAAAAACAGTATCATTTCCAATTTGATATAATGGCAAAAATTCGATAGAAGGAAACAAGTAACTCATTACTTTACCTACAGAAATGGCTTCAAACGCCGAAACTGAAAGGTAGCCAAAAGCCAAAAACCAACCGATAATAAAAGATTTTTGGGTACCATAAGCTTTATAGGCATAAGAAACTTCTCCACCAGCAAGTGGCAGCATCGAAGTAACTTCTGCATAGCAAAAACCTATGAGTAACATAAGCGAACCACCCAAAGCAAAAGCTAAAGCAGCGCCAATTGGTCCGGCATCATTGAGCCAAGATCCCATGGCGGTTACCCAGCCAACGCCGATCATGGAGCCAAAAGCCAGACTGAAAAAAGCTGTTTTACCTATCGCTTTTTTTAATCCCGGTTGATTTTTATGTATGGTATTTCCTTCCAAAAGAAATTGGATTTATAGTTTCAGAAAATCGTGTTTTGTTATTCTTGTTTTGATTGCTCTTTTTTTGGTCTTGGTTTTCTTATTGGTGGCTTGGTCGCATTTTTATGCCCGTTGCCGCCATTGTTTCCAGATTCTGATTTAACCAGTTCTGGTTTTTTTACAGGTGCTTTAACTACTTCATCACCCAGAACTTTTTGTGAGAAAACTCTGAGACCTAAGTCAGCTCGATAGCCATGTATTTCTTTCACATCGAGCACTTTCAAAAAATTGATAGTTTCTTTGGTGATTACCTGTCCGGGCATAAGCACAGGAAATCCGGGCGGATAAGGTATTACAAAAGATGCAGAGACTAATTCTCTTCCTGAATATAATTCATTTTCGCATTCATTCAGATGCATATGCTCACAATTTTCTTCATCGTAAGCTAGAAAATAAGCTTTTCTTAAATTGCCAGCAGGTGTTCCATCTACTGGTAAAAATGTTTGGTTAAAATGACTAAACTCAGGAAGTGGTGGATGATCTTCAGTTAAAGAATGGACTGAGCTATTATGTACAGTGCGTTCGTCGCGACTTAGCTCTAAGTTTTCTTGATCAAGTTGAGCTGCAATTTTAATAAGCACACCGATTAAATAAGAAACTGAACTTTTAGTAGTACCAATGTTGGTCATAAAAAGTACAGTATTTCTCGATGTCTTATTGATTTGGATACCAAACTGATCCATAAGATACCTGTTTTTGAAAGTATCTCCATCAACACCAGTTTTACCTATATGCAGAGTAATTTTTGTTGGATCAAGCACGAATTCATCCTTTTCCCATGCTTCGTCCATACGCATCCAACCCTCATTTTTATCATAGTAAACTTCCAGCCCACTTTCCCGATATTCTTTAGGAACCAGTTCTCCTAGACTAATAATATCGAAATACTTTTTAAGCATCGGATGAGTAGATACTCTTTCTCTGAGAATCATCGCCATTTCAATACTTTTTTCTACCATTTCGAATCCCTCAAACATCACTTGTCGTCTTCCCACATCAAGCGAAGCAAGAATCTGGTAATTGGCAGAAGTTGAAATGTGCGTCATATAAGCTTCGTGGAAAGATTCTTCCGCTTTCTTTTTAAAATCTTCATCATAAATGTGAATCATAGAACCTTGTCGCAAACTTGAGAGCGTCTTATGTGTAGACTGTGTGCTATAAGTCCTAATTTTTACTTGGTCTGGGTCTGGCATAGCTTGCTGTGTTGGTTTGGCTTTCCACGCTTTGTATTCTTCCCGATAAGCATCAGACTTATACTTTTCGTGTAATTTTCTCGCCACATACATTCCCGATCTTTGCTTAAAGGTTGGTGAGAAAGCAGCAAAACCGAACCAAGCTTCATCCCATAAGAAGATCATATCTGGTTTAATAGCCAGTACTTCTTCCATTACTTTTTCCACATTGTAAACCACTCCGTCAAATGTGCAATTGGTAAGAATCATCATTCTCACTCTATGCAATTGATTGTTTTCTTTAAGTTCGAGCAGTTTTTCTTTGATATGAGAAAGCGGAACACCACCAAACATCGAGTATTCATTCAATGTGTAGCCATCCATGTAGATTGGAAATGCACCAGATAACACCATGCTGTAATGATGCGATTTATGGCATTCTCGATCAATTAGGATGATATCTCCGGGTTGCACCAATGCTTGAGTTACAATTTTGTTGGAGGTAGAAGTACCATTGGTTACAAAAAATGTTTGTTGCGAACCAAAAGCTCTAGCAGCTAATTGTTGCGCCTTTTTTAGAGGGCCTGTAGGTTGAAGTAGAGAATCTAAACCACCAGTTGTGGCTGAGGTTTCTGCTAAGAATAAATTTCTTCCGTAAAAATCGCCTAGGTCTCTTGCCCAGTGAGATTTAAAAATGGAATTACCTCTAGAAATCGGCATGGCATGGAATACACCTGTTGGTTTTTGGCTATAATCTACCAATGCAGAAAAGAAAGGTGTTTGGAAACGATCGGCAATTCCTCTTTTTATGCTCAGGTGCATTTCCTGTAGATCTTCCATTCTAAAAAATATCCGGCGGAAAACCTTAAGGTCTTGGTCATTGCATTTGGTAATAGCATGATCTGTTACCAGATAAAGATCAATTTCTGGTCGAAGTGATTTAATAATCTGACCTAAAATTGCACCAAGTCCGGTTTCAGAGTGGTCTTTTAAATTATGATATTGGGTTTGAGAAATAAAAGGTTTAAGAATCTTAAGGTTATTTCTAGACTTAAATGGCAAGTCGTAGCGAATAACACAACTTTGTATATTGTAATTGAAAAGAATGGCTATTAACGCATCTTGAAAATTACGGGTAAAAACCAATTCATCTATAAACTTGCCATTGGGGTCTCTCACTTCATCAAAGCGATTTCGCATTTCAAATTCACCCTGATTGGTAAGGTTATCCACAATGAGCACTTCATAATAATACTGCTTGCAAATAATTTCTCTCTCGGTTGATCTTCTGCCTTTTTTAGACATATGGTCTAAAGCTTTTCTTCTATAAGATTCGCTTACCAACTCCCTCACCATATCAATTACTTGATTGTAAAAGGCAAAAAATGATTTGTTGTTAAAGAGGGTTTTAAGATTTTCGAGATTGGCCATTCCGGGAAAAGCCCAGTATGGCTCAATTATGTGTAGAAAGGAGAGGAGGGAGTTAATATCCTCTCTTATCTCATGATAATCTTCGTCGTTGGAAAACTTTTTTGAGAGTTCTCCGGCTTTCATTTTCAAATCGTTCCAGATGTCAATGCGGCATTGTGCAATGTTAAAATTGTACGTGGAAAAATATTTTGTCGCATTTAATTCGTCAGTGTTCATGCTTTCATTGGTTTTTTGGGTTAATGTTGTTTTCGAGGTTGTTGTTACCTTTAAATTTGTTCTTAAACTTATACCATGTAGACTGTGGTGGAGGTGGAACTTCATTTTCTAGACTTTCCTGTATTTCTTTAATTCGTGTAGGTTTTTTAATTGGCCCTAGCGAGTGTAAGTAAGATAAGTCTGCACCTTTTTGATAAACTGGAAATGTGCTGGCTTTTTCTCTAAAGCTTTTAAGCGGTTGGCCTAATCTGAGGATGCCATTTTCACGACTGCGTTTTACCCGATCTAGATCGATTTCTATGGGAATCATTTCTTCTACCTGCTCTGCTTGATAGATAATACCACCATCAGGACCGCAAATTAACGATTTTCCAGTTCCACCAGTTTCGAGGCCGTTTACATCAAACACATAACATTGATTAATGGCAGAAGTGGCTCTCACAATAGAAAGTTCTACATCTCGGTCTATGGTTCCGGTTAATGTTGGGTGAAGAATTACTTCTGCACCCATGGCTGCCAATTGGCGCGAAGTTTCAGGAAACCACATATCGTAGCAAATGAGTAAACCAAACCTACCAACGTTCGGAATGTCAAATACACAAAATTGATCACCACCAGAAACACCCTCTTCGTAAGGTAAAAAAGGAAACATTTTACTGTATCTTTTCACGATTTTACCTTCCGGATTAATTACCGTTGCTGTATTGTATATTTTGTTATTTCTCTTTTCAAACATGGAACCCGGTATTAGCCAGATTCGATGTTTTTTTGCCATTTCTTGAAAAGCCTGTTCTGTTTCGTTTGGGAATTCTTGTGCGTGATGAGTTAGTGGACCAAAAGGTGACAGTTCGCTAAACATTACCATTTCTACCCACGGATAGATGGACATGAGCACATCCAATTTGAATTTCATAGCTTCAAAGTTTGGATAGGCCGCATGGACTTTCATTTGTATACCGGCAATAGAAAATGTATTCATTTATCTAAATGATTTAAATTTTAACATAGTGATTGAGCTGCTAACCATATACATATAGTTGCAGTAAGCTGGTTTAGCGGAAAGTAATTTTCTGCTTTTTATATAGCAGGTTCTGCCATTGAGGTTAATTTCATTAATTCCTCTTCAAGGATGTTTAATCCTTTATCTAATTGCTCGTTGGTAATTACCAATGGACTTAAAATTCTAATTACATTTTTAAATGTTCCTGCCGAAAGGATGATGAGTCCACGGTTGAAGCAGCTAACAACTAATTTTGCAGTAAGGTCTGCATCTGGTTGAGTTGGGTTACCGTCTTTCACAAGCTCGATGGCATTCATGGCACCCAAACCTCGAATATCTCCGATTACATCTGTTTTTTTCTGCATGGCTTCAAATCGTTCAGTTACAAACTGCCCGATTTCTACTGCTCTATCATTCAGGTTTTGCTCGTCGATAAATTTTATGGTGGCAAGAGCAGCAGCACAAGAAACAGGGTTTCCAAGATAAGTACCACCTATTGTTCCTGGTCTGGCTTTATCCATAATTTCTGCTTTGCCCACTACAGCACCAATTGGCATACCCGAACCCATAGATTTTGCCCAAGTAGATATATCAGGGGTAATTCCGTAATGCTGATAGGCCGCCCATTTTCCAGTTCTAGCAAATCCACTTTGTACTTCATCGATAATCAACATAATACCGTGTTGAGTACAAATATCTCTTAAACCTTGTAGGTATTTTTTTGGAGTAACATTAAATCCTCCTTCACCTTGAACTGGTTCGATAATAACAGCAGCCACATTATCAGAGTCAACCATATTTACCAGCGCTTTCTTAAACTTGAAAAGCTCTCTGTCTGAAAACTCGTCTTGAGAAAGACCATCTTGGTTTTTATAGTAATTAGGATATTGTACTCTATAGACTTCTGGTGCAAAAGGGCCACATCCAGTTTTGTAGGCTACTTTAGAAGTTAATGACATGGCCATCATAGACCGACCATGAAATGCACCAGTAAAACAAATCACCGCTTGTCGACCTGTTGCTTGTCTGGCAATTTTTATGGCATTCTCTACAGATTCAGCTCCTGTATTGGTAAGCATGGCTTTTGTTTGTGCTCCATGAGGGAATAAACTGGTAAGTTTTTCGGCAAGTGCTACATAAGGTTCGTAAGTTCCCACATGGAAACAAGCATGAATCAATTTTTCGGCCTGTTGCTGAATGGCTTTTACTACAGGTGCTGGACAGTGACCTGCATTTAGTACACCAATTCCTCCGGCAAAATCTATCATTTCATTTCCATCAGCATCTATTATAATTCCATCTTTTGCTTCACTAACCGTTGCCGGATTAAAAATACCCACACCTTGGGGTACTACGTTTTTTCTTCTTTCTATTAAATCTTTTGCATTGCTCATTTTCATTAAATTTAGCTTCTGCCTGCTTTTGCAGGTTGTAATTGTAAGGTAATAGCTAGTAGACAGACTTGCGGCTAAGTCTGCAATAGGTTGAAAGATAAAAAGTGAAGTGATAGTTTTTTTATTTGATCTATCACTTTGTATAATTATTAGCTTACGTAAATGGTTTTCGCATTTACAAATTCTTTAATTCCATGGTGAGAAAGCTCTCTGCCGTAGCCAGATTTTTTAATTCCTCCAAAAGGCAATCTTGGGTCAGATTTTACAAGTGAATTGATAAATACTGCTCCGGAATGTATCTCTCTAGCAATTCTTACTGCTTTATCGGTATCTTTAGTCCAAAGAGATGCACCTAATCCATAGATTGATTGGTTGGCATAGAGAATAGCCTGTTTTTCATCCTTTACAGGAATAATTGTGGCAGCAGGGCCAAATGTTTCTTCGTCAAAATTTGCCATTCCCGGTTTTACATCTACCAAAAGTGCTGGATTAAAGTGTGCTTTTTCTTGTTGCCCTCCCATTACTAATCCGGCACCAGCTTTTACACTTTCTTGTACTTGTCTGCTCAAGTTCTCAGCCAGATCAACTCTGGCAAGTGGACCAGTAGTGGTGTCTTTTAAAAGAGGATCACCAGTTTTTAATTCGGCAATTTTCTTTTGGACTATTGCGGTAAATTCATCTTTAACAGATTCAACTACCATAAATCGTTTTGCAGCAATACAACTCTGCCCTGCATTTAGCATTCTCGATTGTACTGCAACAGTAGCAGCTTTTTCAATATCAGCATCAGCTAAAACGATAAATGGGTCTGAACCACCCAATTCCAATACTGTTTTTTTTATGTTTTTTCCTGCTAGTGAAGCCAGCGATGCACCTGCTTTTTCGCTACCTGTAAGCGTAGCAGCTTGCACAATGTGGCTTTCAATTACTTTTTCGACTTGATCTACTTCTATAATAAGCGATTGAAAAACACCTTCTGGGAAACCAGCTTCTCTAAATATATTTTCTATCTCGATGGCACAGCCTGTTACGTTTGGTGCATGTTTGAGCAAGGCTACATTGCCTGCCATTAAGTAAGGTGCAGCAAACCTAAAAACTTGCCAATATGGGAAATTCCAAGGCATTACGGCTAGAATCGCACCGATTGGTTCGTAACTCACAAAACTTTTTTGTGCATCAGATTCTAGATATTCATCTTTTAAAAATGCTTCTGCATTTTCGGCATAGTAATCACAAACCCATGCACATTTTTCAACTTCAGCAATTGACTCTTTAATTGCTTTGCCCATTTCGAGTGTGACAGTGCGAGCATATTTTTCTTTGTTTTCTCTGAGCAGTTTAGATACTTGATTGAAAAGAGCAGCTCTTTCTTTGTAAGAAGTTCTTTTCCAGCCTTCGTAAGAAACTGCGCTTCTTTTTAGTTTATCCCTGAGACCTTCATCTGTAAGTGTAGGAAATTCGTTGATGAGTTCGTCGGTATAAGGATTAATGCTTTTAAAGTTCATAGTCTAAAAAATGTGTTGTAAATCATTATATAAATAATAACAATAAAAACAAATTATGTTCCCTACATTTTCCTCTTAATTATTGATTAACCATCGAAAAACAGCGCTAATTAAACAAAAAAGTATCTCCCTTTGCGAGTTAAAGAAAGATACAAATAGTTAACATGTTCTATATCAGATTAATAAATAGAAACAAAATATTTGTTTCGTCTCGCTATGCTTATAGACCAGCTTATTTCAATAAGTCACACAAAAGTTTTCACTTATTTTTAAATAAGATGTAAATGAATTTTTAGGTAGATATTTTCCACAAAAAATGACCATATCTTTATTTAGAGGTATATTTATACTAGCTTCTTGAAAACTTTATTTGCTAGAATGCCACTAAACTTAATTTGAAACTTCTTTCTTCCGTCGTTAAATGAAATTTTTTTTACTTGTTGCTTTTTTAATTGCTTCTACTAGCAACTTAAATCTAATCTTTGCTCAATCTACAAAAATCCCAAAACATACTGAGTTAATTAGTGAAAAGATAGATAGTCTCTTCACCGAATGGGATAATCCAGAGAAAGCCGGTGCAACGGTGGCAGTGGTAAGTGCTGGAGAAATTGTTTATAAAAAAGGTTATGGAAGTGCTAATCTAGAATACGATATTCCCAATAGACCTTCTACAATTTTTCATGTGGCTTCTGTTTCAAAACAATTCACAGCATTTTCTACATTGTTACTAGAAGCTGATGGCAAATTGTCTTTAGATGATGATGTGAGAAAGTACATTCCAGAAATTCCAGATTTTGGCAAATCGATTACCTTAAGGCATTTGGCTACTCATACTAGCGGGCTTAGAGATCAGTGGAGTTTATTGATAATGGCAGGCTGGCGATTTGATGATGTAATTACACTAGAGCATGTTTTAAAATTAATAAGTAAACAAAAAGAGCTAAATTTTGAGCCGGGAGAGGAGTATCTCTATTGCAATTCAGGTTTTACATTATTAGCAGAAGTAGTAGCCAGAGTTTCGGGTAAAAGTTTCGCTGAGTTTACTAAAGAACGAATTTTTGAGCCTCTCAAAATGTCAAACTCATTGTTTTACGATGACCACGAAAAAATTGTAAAAAACAGATCGTACTCTTATTATCTCGATGGAGATACCTACAAAAAAAGTGTTTTAAGCTATGCTAATGTGGGTGCAACCAGCTTATTTACAACTGTAGAAGACCTAAGCTTGTGGACTATGAATTTTATTGAACCAAAAGTTGGAAACGAAGAAATTATAGATAAAATGAATACACTGGCTGTTTTAAACAACGGCAAAACTTTTGGTGGTGCACTTGGTCAGTTTGTGAGTAAATATAAAGGATTAAATCAGGTTTCGCATGGAGGAGCAGATGCTGGATACAGAACATTTTTATTGAGATATCCAGATCAAGAGTTTGCGGTAGTGGTGCTTAGTAATTTGGCAAACTTTAATCCGGGTGGATTAGCCAATCGAGTGGCAGATTTGTATTTAGAAAAATATTATCAACTACCTGAAAAAGAAGAAAAACCCAAAGTAAAATACAAAAAGCTAAAGGCTGAAAAACTTGCAAAGTTTAGTGGTAATTATTGGCAACCAAAAGAATACTACAGTAGAAAAATCTATGTAAAGAATGATACCTTGAGATATTTTAGGTGGGAAGGCAACGAAAGTGATTTGCTCCCAGTAAGCGATAATGAATTTAAGATGCAAGGGGATAACATCGACCTTACTGTGAAATTCGAGAATAATGGCGATCAAAAATTTATGAATGTAATCGAGAATGAAGGAGAGCCTCTTATTTTCGAATCCTTCGATTCAGTAGCTTATACTCCTGAAGAACTAGAAAATTTTGCTGGTTTATATTATAGTGAAGAATTAGAAACTACACTAAACTTTGTGGTTGAGAATGAAAAACTCATCGCAAAACATATCAGAATAAGCGATATGGAATTCAATCCGATTAAGAAAGATACTTTTCAAAGTTCATTCTATGCCTATCACATCATCGATTTTATTAGAAATAGTAATGGAATGGTGATCGGTTTTAAAGTTTCGAATGGCCGAGTAAGGAACCTATTATTTAATAAGCTGTAATTTTTAAGATTTCCATTTCAAATAAAATCTAACCATTCATCTCTATTTTATATACATTTATGAAATATATAATAGGAGTAAATTAAAATTTTTTCTAATTTTATATACAAATATGAAATTAATAGAATCTTATAAAAGATGAAAGGAACATATCTAGGCGAATTTGAAGAACTGGTTTTACTCACAATAGGCGTGCTGTATGACAATGCTTATGGAGTAATGATTAAAAAAGAATTAGAAAACCAAGCCGGAAGAAAAATTAGCATTGGCGCAGTACACGCTGCTGTAAACAGATTAGAAGACAAAGCCTATCTAGAATCTTATTTTGGAGAACCCAGTAAGGAGCGTGGAGGTAAGCGAAAGAAGTTCTATAAAGTTACCACTTATGGCCAAAAGGTGCTCAAGGAATCTATGGAGATGCGCCAAAGATTATGGAAACAAATTCCTGATATAGCATTCGATATAAAACCCGGAAAAATATGAAAGCACCCAAAGACATTAATCCTCCGGAATGGATATTCGCTTTGATTAAGAACTTTTGTGACGAACAGTTTCTGGAAGAAATTGAAGGCGATCTAGCAGAAGTTTTTTATGAGAATGTGAGAGAAAAAGGCTTACAAAAAGCCAAGCTTTTATATCTGTTTGATGCTGTTCATTATTTCAGACCATTCTTTTTTAAAAAGAGAAAAAAGGATTACCTCACTTTAAACATTGTTCCTATGTTCAAAAACTATCTATTGGTTTATCTCAGAAACCTCAAAAGGCAAAAAACACAATCTATCATCAACATATCAGGCTTAGCACTTG
Source organism: Chondrinema litorale (assembly GCF_026250525.1). Lineage (GTDB taxonomy): Bacteria > Bacteroidota > Bacteroidia > Cytophagales > Flammeovirgaceae > Chondrinema > Chondrinema litorale. Next base: position 62,746 of record NZ_CP111049.1, on the reverse strand, counting down.
GTTTGGCATCTTTTGCATTAATATTTCTGTGGGTACAGTTTGAGTTGAGTTATGATGCATTTCATACCAAAGGCGATCGCATATATAGATTAGCAGGTGGGGTACAAACAGAGTCAGAAACTTTTCAACAAGCAGTAACCTCACCACCAATTGGCCCACAATTGTTAGCAGATTTTCCAGAGGTTGAAGCAGCTGTTCGGTTCGATAGAAATAATGCGGTGGTGAAGAAAAACACGACCTTAATCGCAGAAAATAATTTGTTATTTACCGATCCTTCTTTCTTTGATGCGTTTGATTTCAAACTGAAAAGTGGAGATGCAAACTCAGCTTTAAAAGAACCATTTAGTTTGGTACTTTCAGAAAGCATGGCAAGAAGATATTTTGGTGATGAAAATCCAATTGGTGAAACCATTACCATGTTTTTGTACGATGCTGGCAACCAAGGAGCGGAGTATAAAATTACTGGAATTGTAGAAGACTGCCCGCAAAACTCGCATATACAATATGAGGCATTGGGTTCATTTAGCACACTCGAAACTGTACAACCACAGGTATTACAATCTGATGGTTGGTTTTTTAATGGATTTTATACTTATCTCTTGCTAAAAGAGAATGTGAGTGCAGAACTTTTAGAAGATAAGCTTCCTCAGTTTATCAATAAATACATGGGTGATAGCATGAAGCAGTATAATATGTTTTATGAATTCAGTTTGCAAAACTTAAAATCTATTTATCTAGATTCTGATTTGCGTTATGAGCTTGGAGCTACAGGCAACAGACAAAGCATCTGGATTTTCGCTTCTATTGGTTTCTGCATTTTGTTGTTGGCTATTATCAATTATGTAAATCTTTCCACTGCGATTTCGGTAAAAAAAGAATCTGTAAGTGGAATTAGAAAAGTATTGGGAGCACAGAAAAGTCATCTATTCTTGCAACATCTAGCCGAATCAGTGTTTACAAGTTTGTTTGCCTTAATACTTGCAGTATTTCTTATGGAAATATTCAAGCCACTTTTCTCGATGATTACTGGAAGAGCTCAGCTTCAAATTCTTAATATGCAAACTATAGGTTATCTTTTGCTAGTAACCATTATTGCAGGTTTGCTTTCAGGAATTTATCCAGCCATAGTTTTTTCTAAAACTTCACCACTCAATAGTATGAAGAAATTAGTTGGACACGGAAACAAAAGTGCAAGCTTAAGAAAGTTACTCGTAGTGTGTCAGTTTGTGATTACCGTTTTTTTGCTTTCAGGAGTATTGATGATTAACAAGCAGTTTTCTTTTATCAAGAATAAAGATTTGGGATTGAATAAAGAAAATGTGTTGATGCTTAAAGTAAACGGGAGCCAAGAAGTGAAAGACAAATTTGAAGTTTTTAAACAGGTTTTATTACAAGAGAAAAATATAAGTAATGTAGCAGCTTCAAGAAATGTATTGGTAAATGGTTTGGGGAATAGTTTAGCAACGACAGAAAACGGAGAGGGTAAACAAATTAATTCTAGTTTATATAATGTGCGGATTGATGAGAATTTTTTGGAAACTTTCGGTATGCAAATAATTGCTGGCAGAAATTTGAGTAGTTCACCAGCAGACTCAAATGCATTTTTATTAAATGAAGTGGCGGTGAAAAACTTTGGTTGGCAAAGTTCTGACGATGCCATTGGCAAGCCTTTTAGCCAGATGGGCAGAGCCGGAAATGTAGTAGGAGTGGTAAAGAATTTTCATTATAACTCATTAGCACATTCTCTAGAGCCAGTAAGTCTTTTTTTAAATGGAGGGAATATTTCTGTAATTTCAGTAAGATTTAATGGTACTCCCAAAGAAGCTTTAGCTCTTGTAGAAAAGCATTGGGAAGCTATGTTTCCTGCATCCTATTTCGATTATCGATTCTTCGATCAAGCTATTCAAAGTCAATATGAATCTACAGAGAGGTTTTCTCAAATATTTTACATATTCTCTATTGTATGTGTCATTATAGCTAGCATGGGTTTAATAGGCTTGGTCGCATTTGCTACAGAACAACGCAAAAAAGAAATCAGTATAAGAAAAGTACTAGGAGCCTCAGTTCCATCTATATTATGGTTGGTCAGCTCTGGATTCTTAAAATTGATTTTAATCTCTTTGATAATAGCCATACCGTTTTCTTGGATTTTTATGGATAATTGGCTTCAACAGTTTGCCTATCACACTCAATTAAGTATTTGGATTTTTGTAGGTTCTGGTATTTTGGTGGTATTTGTTGCCATTCTCTCAGGTTTTCTACAAACTTTAAAAAGTGCAATGGTGAATCCTGTAAAGAATTTGAAAAGTGACTAATCTACAAGAATTTAAACGATATATGCTATAACAATGTACCTATTACTGCTTTATGCAGGTACCTTTCTTAATAAGTGCTAATTAGTTTTATTTATTCAGCAATGTTGCTTAATAAAATACATCAAGGAAATAATAATCGAACTTTCCCATTTATTAATAAATCTTTATAGAAAAAATATAAAAAGTGGCTTAAATACATAGTATTTCAGTTTTTAAAATAAAAAAGCTTAAATATTAGTAGAAAACCTATGTATTATATCTTCAAATTGTCATTAAAGCTTACATAGTACACCCTGTTGATATAGATAATAATTTTATTTCGTTCAGCAAGTAAGATAAATGGCAAGGCATGAGGTATAAAATTTTATCCAATCTAATATTTACGATTTGTATATTTTTTTATGGTACCAGTTTCGGGCAGTTAACAACTCCCTTTCCGGTAGCCTGCTATAATTTTGATGGTAATCTGGAAAATGATGATCCTGCTGCAGGAATTCATGATCTCGAAGAGTTAGGAGATTTAGGGAATTACATTTCAGGCGATGGAGTATGTTATGGAACAGATTCTATCTACATTTTTTCAAACGGTTCAGGATTGAATCTTAAAAAGAATAATTTACCTACTGATACCTATTCACTCCAATTATTTTTTCAATTTACAAGTGCATCCAATAGTCCATCAGGAAGAAGAAGAATTTTAAGGTTTAAATCAAGTACAGATGCAGGATTATATTTAGATTCTGACAATAGATTGGTCTTCCAAACAAAAAACTCTTCGGCAGCAGCAAATCTGGTAAAAGGCACAACTGTTATATCCGAGGTTAACAATGTTACAGAATGGATAAATATTGCCATTACTAGAAATGATGCAACTTCTGAAATGATTGTTTATTTGAATGGTCAAGAAGAAATGCGATTATCAACTGCAGGTTTTTCTAATTTGGATAACGATTTTCAATTATTCGAAGATGGTCCTGCTGGTACTCCAAATGAAGAAGCTTCAGGTAAAATAGATTTTTTACGTTTTTATGATGAAGCAATGGATGCTACTCAAATTGAAGAAATCTACAATATCTCTCAAATAAAAAATGATGTTTTAATATCAGACAATCCGGGAAGTACCATTTGTGTAGGTGAAACAGTTGAGTTAACTGCTTCTGGTGGTGATGGTACATATTTATGGAGTACTGGCGAAACAACTACTAGTATATTTGTAGCTCCAACAGATACAACAATTTATTGGGTTCAGTCTACTACAGGTACCCCATGTGATAGAAGATGTTATAACATTAGAGATTCATTAACCATCAATGTAAATCCTTTACCAACTGCAGATTTCACATTAACTGGTGGCACTTGTGCAGGTGGTACAATTACGCTTCAATACACAGGAACAACTCCATTAACAGCTAATTTTAATTGGAACAACTTCGGTGGTGCTGATGATGTAAATCCGTTAGGAAACGAAACTTATGAGCTTATCTGGAATTCGACTGGTGTAAAAACTATTAATTTAGATGTTACTCAAAGTGGTTGTACAACCAGTACTTCACAGAATATTGCAATTACGGAACAGGTAGTTGCCTCTTTTAATGCTCCAACGAGCGTATGTTTTCCAAATCAGGCAACTATAAGTTATTCTGGCACAGGTACACCAACATGGGATTTTGGTGGTGGAACAGCCAACAAGCAAACGGGAGAAAATTATTTAGTTAGTTGGGGTTCAGTAGGTACTTATACTATTTCTGTTTCGGTAGAAGAAAATGGATGTTTATCTGAGTTTTCTCAAGATATCGAAGTTTATAATCCTGTTGCTATTTTCTCAGCAGATTTAAATGTGTGTGGCACTACAGAAACTTCCCTTATTCAATTTACAGGAAGTGCAGGAGAAAATGCAACTTTCAATTGGAGTTTTGATGGAGGTAGTCAAACTAAAGTATCAGAAGATGAAGAAATATATGAAGTAAGCTGGAATACAATTGGAACTAAAACAGTAACCTTACAAATTGAAGATGGAGGCTGTATTTCAAATACTTATAGCCGTCAGATAAATGTTTGGCCAATACCTACAGCAGACTTTTCAATACCTACAGAGGTATGTACACCAACTGAAGCCATAGTTCAATATACTGGAACTGCTGCAAACTCTGCAACCTATAATTGGGATTGGGATGGAGGTATAGCATCAAAAACTGGCACTGGTGAGACATATTCAGTTTATTGGGCTGAGCCTGGAGAAAAAACAGTCAGACTTACAGTTTCTGAAAATAATTGTTTATCAGAAGAAGTAGCACAAACCATTTTAGTTAAAGAAACTCCTCTTGCTACATTCTTAATGCCTTCAACAGCTTGCCAATATTCTGAAGTAGCTATTGGCTATGCAGAATTGATTTCAAGTGGACTTACTTTTAATTGGAGTTTTGATGGAGGCGCAGTTATAAGTGAGGACTTAGATAATCAGCAATACATAATTTCTTGGGATACAGAAGGGACTAAGACTGTTACATTAGATGTAGAGTTGGATGGTTGTTCAGCACAATTAGTAAGAGAAATTGAAATTCAAAGTACACCAACTGCAGTAATTAATGCGCCAGTTGGAGGTTGTGCAACTGATAATATTCTAATTGAATATGGAGGAGATGGTTTACTATCTACTACCACATTTAACTGGGATTTTGATGGTGGAACTGCTGTAAGAACTCCTGGTACTCAAGAATATGCTGTTACTTGGCCAGATGGTGGCTTTAAGCAAGTAACACTTCAAACAATTAATAAAATTACTGGCTGTTCAGCTGTAGATACAGTAATAGTTCAGGTAAATAATTTTTCAGCTTTCGATTTACAAGCAGATTTAAGCACAGTTTGTAATCCAGGTTTTGCTACTATAGAGTTTACAGGATCATTAGAAGATGGAGCTACATTAATCTGGGATTTTGATGGGGGTGTAGCGGTGAAAGATGGAACATCAGAAAAATATACTGTTACATGGGACACTTCAGGAGAAAAAACAATTTCAGTAATTGCTCAAGGAGTTTTATGTCCTTCAGATACAGCATTTCAGGTAATAGATGTGGCAGTTACTCCTATTGCTGCTTTCGAATTACCATCTAGTTTAGTTTGTAGATTTGATGCAAACCTTGTCACTTTTACTGGTACAGCAAATGATGATGCAGATTTCTATTGGGATTGGGATGGAGGAGACGCCACTAAAATTTCAGATACAGAATATCTGGTTGTTTGGACAGAAAGTGGAGTAAAAGATATTAGCTTATATATCGAGCAAGATGGTTGTATTTCTGAAACAGTTACACAAAGTATTACAGTAAATAATGAGTCTGATTTCTTGCTTGAAACTATCAATCAAGGTTGTTTAGATGAATTTGTGAGAATTACATTTACTGGAGTTGCAGAGCCAGAAGCAAATCTAATTTGGGATTTTGGTGGAGGAACTTTTGAGCTAACAGGCACAGATACTTATGAAGGTTATTGGGCTGATGCAGGTACAAAAGAAATTAATCTAATTGTTGAAGGTGTTGTTTGTCCAAATGATACTACATCTAAGAGTATTCAAATTGGTGAAGTACCAGTTATAAGCTTTGAAGTTTCTGAACCAGTTTGTACTACCCAGCCTGCTTCAATCGCATTTACAGGAACAGTGATAGATGGGCAAGTAATTACTTGGGATTTTGCAGACGCAACGCAAGTAGATTCAATTGCTGTAAATACTTACCAAATGATTTGGGAAACTGCGGGTGACAAAGACATTAATGTAACTGTAAATAATAATGGTTGTATTACCGATACTGTTTTACAAGTTACTGTTAACCCACTTCCAGTAGCAGCATTTATAGTTCCTGTATATGCCTGTTTAAATGAGAGTATTCTATTACAATTCGATGGAAGTATTGCCGGTGCAGCCGACTTCGATTGGGATTTTGGAGATGCAGAAATAATTAACAGTCTTGGTAACGAAGCAATCTCATTAAGATGGACTACTGCAGGTACCAAATATATTTCTCTTCAAATAGAAGAAAATGGTTGTGTATCAGAAGTATTTACAGACTCTATATTTGTTACCGATCCTGATGGGTTTGACATTTTAGCAGCAAAAGATATTCTATGTGAGGATGAAGTAGTTACTATAAGTTTTGATGGTTATGTTGAACCAGGAGCTTCTATTAACTGGAATTTTGATACTGATGCAAATATTACTAAAACTCCTGGAAAACATGAGTATGAAATTAGTTGGCCTGATCCGGGTACTAAAACTGTTACTTTAGATATCATTAGTAGTTGTGGTACAATTTCAGAAAATCGAGATTTTCAAATTAATGAACTACCTGTTGCTACTTTTGATCTAGATGCAAAGGCTTGTGTGGGCGAGTCTGCAAATGTAACATTTACAGGGACTCACGATGCAACTTGGGATTTTATATGGGATTTTGATGGAGGAACAGCAACAGTTGCAGCTTCTAGTGCTACTGGCGAAGATTATAATGTAGTTTGGGCAGAGGGTGGTACAAAAGAAGTAACACTTATGATCGATAATGGTGGCTGTATTACTCCAATATATTCTGCTACGATTCAAGTTGCAAGTGAAGCAAGCTTTACATTGACTCCTAATAAAAATACTTTCTGCGAAGGTGAAGTTGTACTTGTTCAATTTAATGGATCGAAAGAAGATGGAGCAGTATTAACATGGGATTGGGATGGAGGTATTCCTTCGGGTAATCTTGGAAATGATTCTTACGAAGTTTATTGGTTAGATGCAGGAGAGAAAAATATTGAACTCACCATTGGAGGAGGAACATGTCCTGATGTTACTTTTACAGAAACAGTACAAGTTTTAGAAGAACCAGTTCCCGATTTTACTGTATCTCCAGCTGCATGTTTAGGAGAACCTGTAGAAATTACTTTTACGGGTCAAGCTGAAGCAGGCTCAATTTATATGTGGGATTTTGGTACAGCAGCAAATGTGGTAAAAGAACCTTCATTAGAAACATATTATGTTACTTGGACAGAAACAGGTTCTCAAAGAATTACACTTCAAATTGATAATGGTGGCTGTTTGTCAGAGATCAATTCTGAAGGAACTTACATAATGGATTTCTCCGGTTTTGATAGCAAAATGGATACAGTTTGTGCAGAACAACCTTTAACTATCGATTTAGGAATAAGAGATAATATTCCAGGAATAACCTACACTTGGGATTATGATGGAGGTGAAGCGATTACAGAAGATGGGTTGAATGCTAGTGAAGTAACTTGGGATACACCAGGAGACAAAGAAGTTTGGTTACACATTAACGGTTTAGAATGTTCTGCGGACTCATTTGTCTATTATGTACATGTAAAAGAAACATATACACCAGAAATTGCAATTACAGCAGATAGTCTATATTGCGATGCTAGAGAGGTATTAATAGCTCCAGTTTATAATAATGGTGGTGAGAACCCGACTTTCCGATGGTTTGTAAATGATCGTATGGTGAAAACAAGTGAGACATTTTCATCTAGTGATCTTGAAAATGGAGATGAAGTATTTGTAATTTTCTCTAGTTCAGAAGAATGTTTGAGAGCACCAAGTGTAGCTTCTAATACTATAATCATTAATATTTCAGATTTTGCTTTTCAAGGTGATCTAACCATAACTCCAAATCCGGTTTGTCCTGGCCAACCAATTGATCTTAGTGTTCCAGATATTTATGCTGGAGTACAATGGCAATCTTCTATAGATGGTGAAGAGTGGGAAAGTATTGATGGTGGAAATGTGGCATCATTAAGTGTAACTCCCCCTGAAGAGACCTTCTACAGAGTTTGGGTAACAGATGGTTTTTGTAATGATACTTCTTCGGCAGAGTTCGTAGAATTTAGAGATGTAACACCAATTGAAGCAGCAGAAGATAGAACTATTAGAGAAGGGTACTCAACTGAATTAGGAGTAAAATTCGGAACAGATTACACTTGGTCTCCTGCAGATACAACTATTAGTAATCCAAATATTTCTAATCCGGTAGTTTCACCAGTGGTAACTACAACTTATTATGTAACAGGTACAACTATAGAAGGCTGTTTAAGTACAGATTCTATTGTGGTAACAGTTACACCAAGACTATTTGTACCAAACACATTTACACCAAATAATGATCAAATAAATGATTACTGGGAGATTGATATGATGGATGAATACCCAAGAGCAGTTGTAACTGTTTTTAACCGCTGGGGTAAAAAGATTTATCAATCTGAGCCAGGCTATTTAAATCCATGGAACGGATTCTATAAAGATGGAAACGAGATGCCAGTAAGTACTTACTATTATGTACTCGATTTAAAAGATGGTTTTCCTGCATATAAGGGTTCTATTACTATTATAAGATAGAAGAATGATTTACAGAGTTTTTTATTTATTGATAATAGCCTTATTTACTTCACTGAGTTTATCAGCACAGCAAAGGCCACATTATACCCAGTATAATGTAAACAACTATACGCTGAATCCGGCAGTTGGAGGTATTGGAAGTGGAATAGACATAAAGACAGGTTATAGAACCCAATGGGTAGGTTTTGAAAATTCTCCAAAAACTTTTTTTGCAAGTGTAAATGCACCACTGAATAAAATAAGTAATATTCATTACAGAAGGAGAAGAGTGAGAGCACACCATGGAGCAGGAGGTTATGTATTTAATGATGTTACTGGTCCGCTTAGTAGACAGGGTGCATATGGTTCTTATGCTTATCATTTACCATTAAACAAAGAATTGTTTTTCTCTGCTGGCGTATTTTTAGGAGTAGTTGAGAATAAACTTGATCTAGATAAAATTACCTTATCAAACCCAAACGATCCGGCAGTGTTGGCAGCAACTGGTTCAAAACTATCACCAGATGGTGCCTTAGGTTTATGGCTTTATTCAGAAAGATTTTTTGCAGGCTTATCTATGAGTCAGATATTTAGGTCAAAAATTTATTCTGTAAATGATAATAGTGCTTTATTAGAAGGAAAGCTATACAATCATTATTTTTTACATTTTGGCTATAATATCAGAATTCCATTTAAAGACCATTGGAAAATAGTACCTTCTGTACTCATAAAATCTGTTAGACCTACATACAGCCATTTTGATTTAAACTTAAAAGTTTGGTATGCAGATACCATGTGGGGCGCAGTTTCTTATAGATTCCAAGATGCTGTCTCGGCAATGGTGGGTTATAAATTACAAAACTGGTTAGAAGTTAGTTACTCTTATGATTTAACTACTTCAGATATAAGAAGATACAGTTCTGGTTCACATGAAATAGTAATTGGATTAACTATGCCTACCAGATTGAATGTTCTTTGTCCTGATAAATTTTGGTAAGAGATTAAACGAGTATTAAACCGAATGCTCTATTAAATCTGCTAAGCTTACAAAAGTTAATGCTTTCTCATGAGTAGCCACAAGATTTACTGGTGGAGCTACTCCTGCTTCAAGTGCTTCTTGCCATCTCAATGCACATAAACACCAACAATCTCCTGCTTTTAAACCTGGGAAATTGTATTGAGGCATAGGACTAATTAAATCATTTCCTCTACTTTTGCTAAACCTCAAAAACTCTTCTGTAACGTGGGCACAAATTACATGTGAGCTTTGGTCTTCATTACCGGTATTGCAATATCCATCACGATAAAACCCTGTAAGTGGCTTATTACAACATAATTGTAATTCTTCACCTAATACATTTTTTGCCATACCTATAATAATCAGATTAAGAATATTAGCTTATAAATTTAAACTCCAAAAGGAGAATAGTAACTAATTTAAATATTACTTTTAGTTGCAATGGAGCGATAACTATATATGCTAACAACAATGAAACATAACAATGGTAGTATAAAAGAAAAATTGATTTCAGGAATATAACCAAGAATTGCAGTATCAGCAAGTCCATGTCCTCCAATATCAATCATTTTTCCTTGGAGTGGTGGTAATAGCGCACCACCTACAATTGCCATTACTAACCCGGCAGAACCCAGTTTAGCTTCATCGCCCATTCCATCTAGTGCAATGCCATAAATGGTTGGGAACATTAAAGACATACAAGCAGAAACAGCAACCAATGTGTATAAGCCAAAAGTCCCCCCAATAAAGATAGTTCCGGAGCAGAATACAACTCCACCGATAGCAAAAATCATCATGAGTTTTGCAGGGTCTATATATTTAATTAACCAAGTACAAATCCACCTACTAGAAAGAAATGTAACCATTGCTGCCATATTATACCATGTTGCTGTAAGTTGTTGGTCTTCTGGTCTTGTAGCATTTAGGTTGTCTACATATTGGAAAATGAACGTCCAGCACATTATCTGGGCACCAATATTAAAAGTTTGGGCAATTACACCTTCGTAATATCTTGGGTTTTTAAACAAAAGTTTAAAGGTAGCTTTTATCGAAAGTTTAGCGTCGTTTCTCGTAACAGGCACTTTTATAAAAAACATGATGATCATAATCACAATTACTAATATGCCTAATGCGATATATGGCAAACTAATAATTTCAAGATCATTTTGCCTTATGGCTACTTTTTCTACTTCAGATAGAGCTTCGTAAGCTGTTGGTGTATAATCATCAGATCGGAGGGCATCCAACACGACTAGTTGAGCGGTAAGCATTCCCAAAAGAGATCCCATTGGGTTAAAAGCTTGAGAAAGATTAAGTCTACGTGTAGCAGTTTCTGGTTTCCCTAATGAAAGAATAAAAGGATTTGCGGTGGTCTCAAGAAATGCAAGTCCAAATGTTAGAATGTAAAGCGAAGCTAGAAAATAACCAAATTTCTCATATTCAGCAGCTGGTAAAAATAACAATGCACCAATTGCATATAGTCCTAAGCCCAGTATTATTCCAGATTTATAGTTGTATTTTCTGATAAAAAATGCCGCCGGAAGTGCCATAGTGCCATAACCACCATAAAAAGCCAATTGGACTAATGCGGCTTCAAAATTGGATAGCTCGGGCATTACTTTCTTAAAAGCGGAAACCATTGGGTTGGTCAAGTCATTGGCTATGCCCCATAAAAAGAAAAGTGAGGTAACTACTATAAAAGGTATTAGTGGTGTTTTGGTAAGCTTGGTTTCTGTTGTGGAGTTCATTATTTACTTAGATTATTTTCATATTTATAGAGAAAGCCGATAAGGTTCTGTAATGAAGTAATTAGACATAAAATCCGAATATATAAACAGAAAAGTGTTTATTAATTAAAATAAAGCTTTTTTTCACTCAAACAGTTTATGATTCTTCTGTAAAATGCTTTTTTTGTTTTGGTTGTGAAAACTTTTCCTGATTGTATTTTTCAGAGTTTCCTTTACTTATAGATAATGATTGCCAGTTATTTCCTGCTATCATTTTTCCAAGAAACATAATTTGCCCCACATGAGAAGAATAATGTGCTAGCTGCCTAGTAATAGCTTCAACTACACTATGGCCCATATTTCTAATGTAAATTGTTTTATTTAAATCATCGGGATTTAATGCTTCAAGTGCATCCATTAGACAAGCCCAACCTTCATCCCATTTTTCAAGAAGTTCTGTTTTGGATTTAATATCATTATCAAACTCTGCATCTCTTTGCCTCCATTCTTTTTCTCCATCACTAGTTAAAAAGTCTGTCCAACGAGAAAGCATGTTGCCATGCATATGTTTTACGATAATAGCTATACTATTACTTTGCTCATTGTATTGCCAAAAGAATTTTTCGTCTTCTGTGATCTGCTCAAATGTTTTATCTCCTAATGATTTATAGTATTTAAAAAGTTTGATAGTGCCTGAAAGGAAATCTTGCATGTGTTGTAAATTTAATTAAGACGACTAGTTTCAACTTCTCTAAATATACACTTATGTTGTCATTTTTTAAATCATTTAATTTGAATTTCTAGATTTTAGAATCCTGAATGAGGAATTATTTTTACTGCACTATTTTTTCATCTTACTGCAAAGCGTTTGATTATATGATCTACAAAGTCAATATTTAGGTTAAATACTTTATCCTCTGATTAAAAAAATAAGATCATGCTACAACATTACTTTAAGATTTCGCTAAGGCATTTGTGGAATAATAAATTTTTTAGTCTTATAAATATTACTGGACTTTCAGTAGCTATGGCTGCTGCTTTTTTCATATTCAGATATGTAAGTAATGAGTGGAGTTATGATAAATTCCATAAAAATGCTGATGCTCTCTATAGAGTAAACATGAGCTTTAATAGTGAAAAAGAAGAAACTTCTGCGAGTGCTCGTGTTTCTCCCATTGTTGGAACCTTACTAAAAGAAAATGAAGCTGCGGTAGAAAATATTTCTCGCATGGTGATTCTAGGACCAGATGGTATAGTTTCTTATAAAGATAATGCAGCCTCTATAAGAAATTTATTTTTGGCAGACGATCAGTTTTTTAAACTCTTTTCATTTGAACTGGCAGAAGGAAACCAAGCAGAAGTGTTGAGTAAGCCATTTACGATTGTAATTTCGGAAAGTGTAGCCAATCAATTATATGGAGATACTTCTCCAATAGGTAAAACAATTGAAATTAATGCTTCTAATTTAGATGGTAGTGCAGAGTTTACTGTGAGTGGAGTTTTTAAAGATTTTCCTCAAAATACTCATATTAAACCAGGTGTTTTGATTGCTTATTCTACCTTGTTTGAATTTGTAGGTCATCGTTTTGATGAGTCTTGGCAATGGAATGAAACCTACACTTATGTTAAACTAAAAGAGAATTCGGTAATTTCAGATGTCGAAAAAGGGCTGAATCAGTTTGCGGCAGGAGCCAATCAAGAAATGTGGGATGAGCAAAAAATGTCTTGGAAGTACAGCTTACAAGCAATCACAGATATTCACCTTACACAAGGCATTTCTCATGAGTCGGAAGCCGTGAGCAGTAAATCTAATCTCTGGTTTTTAAGTGGAATTGCAGCATTCTTACTCATTATTGCTTATATCAATTTTGTAAATCTTACGATAGTTAAATCTCTAAAAAGACTTAAAGAAGTAGGTGTGCGCAAAGTATCTGGAGCCAATAGAATACAGTTATTTGTTCAGTTTTTATTGGATTCGGCTATAACCAATTTGTTAGCTTTTATAATGGCAATTGTATTGCTCACTTCTTTAAATGAATTGTTAGAAAGCTATTTTGATATTAATACTACAAATTTAGTTTTCAATAACTACAGCTTTCCAATCTTCTGTTTTGCCTTTTTTATATTGCTTTTATTGAGCTGTAGTTTGTATTTAGGGGTAATTATTTCTGCATTTAAGCCCACAACAATTTTTAAAGGCAAGATTACAGAAGGCACTTCTTCTTTAAGTTTTAAAAACGGATTGATTGTATTACAATTTGCAGTTTCTACACTGTTCCTCATCGCTACTTTTTTGGTTTACAGACAAGTAAATTTTATGCAAGAGTCAGACACAGGAATGGATCTAGAAAAAATTGTGATTATTAATACACCTAAAGTTTTCCATTATAAGTATGACAATAGCTTTGAACAATTTCAAAATGAAGCTACAAAACTTGCAGGTGTAGTAAGTGTTACTGGTACAGCTTCCGTTCCGGGAGAAAGTGTTTTTATGTATAACAGTCAGGTAGAAATAGATTCTCGATCAGTAGAAGGTGTTTTTAAAAGCTTACCCATTACAAAAGGCTTTTTCGACCAATATCAAATTTCTTTATTGGCGGGTAAAGATTTTACTACACCATCTCGCGATTGGTCAATAGTAAATGAAACTGCAATGAAAGCTTTTGGTTATGATAAGCCTGAGGATATCGTAGGAGTAAGAACAAGTTTAGGGCAAATTATGGGAGTAGTAGAAGATTACCACCACGAAAGTTTGAAAACGGAAATCACACCAACAGTTTTCTTTTATGGAGATCCATTGAATTACTATTCTGTAAAATTAAAGGGAAATAGTATTTCGGCTATAATGGAGCAAACAGAATATGTATACAAGTCTTTGTTTCCAGATAGTCCTTTTAATTATTTCTTTGTCGATGAATTTTACAACAAACAGTATAAATCTGAAAGACAATTTTCGAGGTTATTTGCTTTTTTTGCAGCATTAGTCACTTTTATTTCTTGTATAGGCTTTTTGGCCTTAACTAGCTATGCAGTTCAGCAAAGAACTAAGGAAATCGGAATTAGAAAAACCTTTGGGGCTAGTAACTGGCAAATTTTGTATATGCTCAACAGGCGATTTATGAAGTTTATCCTAATTGCCGTTGTGGCAGCCATTCCAGTTGCTAATTACTTACTCAGCGAATGGTTAAATGGTTTTGCTTACCGGATTGAACTCAATTGGCTCTATTTTTTCATTCCGTGTTTATTGGTAATCATCATTGCATTGTTAGCAGTGAGTAGCCAATCGGTTAGAGCTGCGAGTACCAATCCGGCAAGTAGTATGAGGGAAGAATAACAAACTGTACGAAATTACTCTTTCCCAGAATTACTTACAAAAGCAATATGTTTACTGTCGGGTGACCAAGAGGGTACATTTATAGTACCTTGTCCACCGTAGAGGTAGGCGATAACTTTTGGTGCACCTGCAAAATCACCTTTTAGCAAAGGAACTAGTTTCAATTCTACCCTTTTATAAGAAGGGTGGGCGTCTACTTCAATATCTTCTGTAAAAGATAAATAGACCATCCATTTACCATCTGGTGAGATGTGTGGAAACCAGTTATTATATTGATCAAAGGTGAGTTGTTCTTTTTCTGAGCCATCTGGTTTCATCCTCCAAACCTGCATAGTTCCAGATTGGTTTCCATTGTAATATATGTATTTACCATCAGGTGAATATTCTGGGCCGTCTACATGAGTATTGTTGTTAAAAGTTAGTTGCGTTTCTTTCGAATCTTTAATACTTGCTTTGTATATATTAAAGCTCTCTGTTTCTCCTCTTTTAGCAACAAACACAACATCTTTATTATCGGCAGACCATCCATGCCAGTAAGAAGGTGTTTCTTCTGTAATTAATTTAGGTGTTCCTCCTTCAAGAGGCAAAACGTAAATGGTAGATCCACCTTCTCTCAATCCTTCGCGGTGGTGGCTAACTGCCAACATCTTTCCATCGAATGAAATCCCATGGTCGTTGTTATTATTGTTTGCAGTTCCAGTATTAATTTTTTCAAGACTTCCACCATCTACAGGAATAGTATAAATTCCTCCATCCATATTGAAAAGTATTTTTTTGCCATCGGGCATCCAGTTAGGAGCTTCAAAGCGGTCTTTTTTAGCAAAAATTACTTTTCGTTTTCCATCAAATACATTCATAGTTTCCATACGACAACCCAAAAAGCCACTTGTATACGGATCGTAATCTTTAATTTCTGGTTTATCTAACCTCACATTCCAGAATTTTCCAGCTACGGTTTCATTGGGATTGTGAGAACAGGTAAATAGTCCTGTTAGCAGCTTATCGGGCATATCTGGTAAAACTTGAGAACCAATAATTTGCAAAGGTTCACCATTGTGAGCACCACGCAATATAAATTCATCGCCTTTTCTTTCTAGCTGTAAAATTTGGTAATTTTTTTTAAGAGCAAAAATTTCATCTTGTGGATCGCGCATAAAAGCACCTTTTAGTTTCCTCCACTGCATTACAGTTAAGCCATCACCATGAAGTACTGCGCTTACATGAGCAGCATTATCTTCTTCGGATGCTCTAAGCATAATACCAATTTTCATATGAGGATCAGAACCTTCTTTCTCAAAACCCAGATTGGTAGTAAAGATAAAATCTCCCTCTACTGTGTTATACAAATAATGAAATTCATCTCTTTCAAACCAAATATTATAGCCAGAAGCATTTATGGAGTAACTCTGGTCTTCTGGATGATAAACAGATGATCCTGATATTTTTGGTTTGCCAATATCTTTGCTTTGGGGAAATAGTTTATCGGGCATTTGAGAATAGACTGTTTGCGTGCAAATCATAAAGATTGCAACTAGGTATAGTTTCATTTTCATAAATATTATTTTCTGCTTATATAACATTGAATATAATGATGAACAAATATTATATTCTAATTAATCCATTAAATAGTGAAAAAAACTTGCTGAAGCTAGAAAAATTAAGGAAAAATTAATGTTGGATTGGTGGTAAATTTTTTAATTTTAAAACAATTAAAAAGTAAAAAGATATTTCACAAAAATGTGAATATTCTAATATATTATAGGCTCCATTTACTCAATTACATATTTTCTGCATTTTTTAATTTTTTCTTGAACAGAAATACAAACTTTTAGTTTATAACAAACAAGTGACTAATTAAAAATTGTTACTTACTTTCTTTCGCAAAATATTTGAAATCATTTCTTTCTTACCCAGTATTATCCTATATTATAGGTATAATTAACTTTAATAATTTATGATTATAAGATAAATTTAATTGGAGGCGTATATATGGACTTTACTGTTACTATTTTTTATGGTTCAATTAGAACTAACAGAGCAGGTATAAGAGCAGCATATTATATCCAAAACAAATTGAAAGAAAGACAGGTACGGGTAAATTTTATTGATCCGCAAGAGTATCCATTACCTTTTCTTGATAAAATGTTTAAAGAATATGAAGCTGGTACAGCTCCTGAAACAATGCAAAAAATCGCAGATTTATTAGTTGCATCTGATGGTTTTATTATTGTAACAGGAGAGTACAATCATAGCATCCCACCAGTTTTAAAAAATCTTTTAGATCATTATCAATCAGAATACTTTTATAAACCAAGTGCTATTGTTAGTTATTCTGCAGGTGCTTTTGGAGGTGTAAGAGCAGCAGTTCATTTGCGCGCTATATTGGCTGAGTTAGGTATGCCTAGCATTCCCACAACTCTTCCAATACCCAAAGTATCGGTCAATTTTAATGAAAATGGAATAACAGATAATCAGTCAATTTTATTAAAAACTAAAAAATTTTTGGACGAGTTTGAGTGGTATTTAGAGGCCCTCAAAACTCAACGATTAAAACATGATAAGAGCTAATTACTATAATCACTCGGTTGTTTTCTCGATACTAACGTACATATTTTTTGGTAAATTCACTTAGGTTATTTTATCTATATAAAGTAATAGATGAGGTATTCATAAGCTTAGTTTTAAATGTTAGGAGTAGAATTACCATACAGTCTTAACTAAAGTATTAAGCATGAAAGAAACTAGCGAGCTTAGTTCTAAAAGCTATAATTTGATCGATTTCATTAGAAAGGTGAAAGAATCAAATAATTTTTATTTAATAGTTGATGAGTTAAAAGAAATTATTACTGCAAACTATACTTCAGATATTTGGAAAGAATATTTTGAAGAAAATAATCATTCACTAGATTTCAGTGGTAAAGATGCAAATAATAATACTTTTCAGCTTGATTTGCTAGACTTAAAAGATTCTTTTAGGAAAGGTGAACTCAATTTTTTTGATTGTGAGCTATATCTTCAGAAACAAAAGCTAGAGGATTACAATGTGTATTCAGATTTTGGCTTAGAACTGAATAATGGAAATTTTGCGGTTATTCTCATCTTCGAAGAACGAAATATTCTTGAGAAAAAGAAGGTTACGCTGAGTGTGAGAGAGGTAAACGAGTTGATGGATATTTTTGAAGTCTCAGCCTTGTTAAATATCAATACGGAAATTAGTAGCTTCTATACCAGTGATCAATTTAAAAAATATGCTGGAACAGATGAAGATGTAAACGAATTTTCTTTTCTAGAGGCAATCATTCATCCGGCTGATGTTAACTATGCTCAGCAGTTCTTTTTAATGCCAGGAAGTAAAACAGAAAAGAAAAATGCGGTTTTTAGAATTAAGAATACAGTTGGTACTTATCATTTTATCTTTTGTAAGGCTATTACATTTGAGATGGATGGAGAAGAAGGACAGGTTTTTATTTTTTCGAATTTACGTCCAGAAATAAAACTGGATATACCTCAACATAAAAATACTTCTTTTTTCTTTTCTGGAATCGATAGAAAGGTGCTTTTTCTGAAGAAGAAAAACATACAACAGATAGAAGCACATAATAATGCTGTAATTAGCGACTTTGCTCTAGCTGTAGAAGAAAAAGCCAAGATAGATAGTAGTATTGAACAGTGTTTAAAGCTAGGTGAAGCTGAATGCGAAGCCCAATTAAAATTAAGTGACGAAAAGCTTCAAAACTATAATTTAAAGCAAATTAGAATTAATTCAGACTCTGGAGAATTACTCGGCTTTTTTAGTTTGGTAAAACCTCTTCGGTTAAATAGAAAGAAATTAATACGAGAAGAAGAAGTATCAGCTTATCAGAAAATATTTAATCAACTAGAGAGTAGCATTATAGTCACCGATAAAAATGGATTTATAGAAATTTTAAATGATTCGAGCAAAAAATTATTCAACATACAAACTGGAGATAATTTTAAAAGCATTTATGATGCTTACGAATCAGAAATTTTGGTGCAAAATCTAAATTCAGCAATCGGTAATTCTACCATTGAAAATATCTGGAACTATACAAACCATACAGGTGAGCAAGTTACAATAAATACTAAAATTACACTTCTGGAACTTGCTAATGAGCATCAATTTTTGTTGCTAACAAATAATGATGTTACCAAACAGGAGAAAATTAAGCAAGAAAAGTTTAAAGTAATTAAAAACCTACAGAGCTCTTACCATAAGTTGCTTGAGTCTGAAAATAATAACTCGACTCAGTTAACACATTATGTAGATAATATTAAATGGCTCAAGTCTGAAAGGTCTTTACTAAATGCTTTTTTTAATAGTTTTTCTCATGCTGCATTTATAATCGATCAAGAACTCAGTATAAAATATTATAATGAGCAGGCGAACAAGCTCATTATGAATTTGAACGGAGTTTATTTAGGACGACATTTAAAACTAGACGAATACCATCTCCCATGTAAAAACACTTATTTTATAAAGTATGTAAGAGAAGCATTTACAGGTAAAAAGCTAAAGTTAATCAGCACTAATAAGATTCCGGGTTATAAGAAACCGCGTACCTACGAAATTGTGTTTATACCAATGAAAAATGTAGGTAGACAGAGTCATGAATTTATCTCATGCAACTTTACAGATGTAACAGATTCTCATAGCAGACAGATTCAGCTAAACATGTATGAAGACATCGTAAAAAATACCAGCGATGGAATTATTGTTACAAAAGCTGAACCGCTACACTCACCTGGGCCAGAGATTATATATGTAAATATGGCTACCGAAAAAATGACTGGTTACTATGCCGAAGAGTTGATTGGTAGAAGTCCACGAATTTTACAAGGTGAAAACACTGATAGAAAGGTGTTAGATAAAATTAAACTTGCCTTAATTAAAGGAAAACCTGTTAAAGAAGAACTGATTAATTATACCAAAGCTGGCTCACCATATTGGGTAGAATTATCTATTTCGCCTATTTATAATAAAATGGGAGAAGTAAGCTGTTATGTTTCGCATCAAAAAGATATTACCTCGAGGAAAGAACAAGAGCACGAGCGTTCGTCTATGATTCAGCATTTGCTCACTCAAAATGAAGAGTTAGAGCAATTTGCATTTATCACTTCGCATAACCTAAGAGCTCCTGTAGCTAGGCTATTGGGATTAACAGACATCATCAATACAGAATTAGCAAAAGGCAGCAATCCGCAAGATTTATTTAAACACATTGCAACTTCGGCAAATAATCTCGATGAAATAATTAAAGATTTAAATCATATTCTCGCATATAAGAAAAAAATTGGAGAGAAAAAAGAGCTTGTAGATTTTGAAGAGCAGCTAGATCAGGTAAAAATTATGCTGGATGTAAACATTAAAAATTCAAGTGCAAGAATTGTATCTGACTTTTCTAAATGTCCATCTATATTTTCAATAAAAAGCTATATCTTAAGTATTTTACAAACCCTTATTCACAACTCAATTAAATTTAGTAAACCTAAAATAGAGCCGAGAATATCTCTTAGAAGTTACACAAAACACAACAACGTATATTTAGAAGTAGAAGATAATGGAATCGGATTTCCATTACAGGTAACAGACAAAACCTTTAGGTTATATAAAAGATTTCATCCTGAAATACCGGGGAAAGGCATTAACCTTTTTCTTATAAAATCTCACATAGAGATGTTAAAAGGAAGAATGGAAGTTAAAACAGAAAAAGATATTGGAACTACTTTCAAAATCATTTTTCCATTGAAATAAATGAAAATAATTTTATTTCAACTAATTTCGATGAATGATTTTAAGGCGTGCTTGTATATATATAGTTTTCGGATGTCTGTTTTCGATTGTTGGGATGGAACAGACTGTGTTTGGACAACTTACTTCTACTCCGTATAACTTTTATAGCTTCGATTTAATAAAATCTGAAGGCTTATTTAAAGCTATTACAAAAGATAAATATGGTTACATTTGGATAGCTTCAGACGAAGGACTTACTAAATTTAATGGTAAAGAGACAGTTACCTATAAAAATAAATTCATTTCAGAATTTGCCAAAGCATTCATTACTCGCAAAAATGGAGATTTTTTGGTGTTGCACGATCATGGTTTAGAGCAAGTATTTATCAATGAAGATACCGTAACTTTTGCACCCTATTTCAATTTTGAACTCCATTACCCCAAATCTGTTTATGAAACCCTTTCAGGTAGTTTGTTTGTAGGTGAGTTTGATGGCATAACCGAAGTTACCAAAGGGGAGAAAATTAAGCATGAATTAGAAGGAGAAAATGCAATTCCCAGCCTTTTACGAACTTTCGTATTTGATGAAGATACCTACGGAAACCTTTGGGCAGTATCATACAATGGGAGATTGTATGCTTACAATCGTGGAACAAAATCATTTTTATTAAAAGAAATCAATATTGATGCGGCTAATGTAAATAGCTTGGTTTGTGTTGGCTATAATACTATTCTTTTAGGTACAACCAAAGGACTTTACAAAGTAGATATCACTCGCCAGCAGGAAATTACTTCTGTGCAAAAAATCTCTGATTCACTCAGAGATATTTCTGTAATGAAAGAGATAGAAGGAAAAATCTTGATTGGCACTTGGAACAATGGTTTTCTAATAATGAAAGAAAACGAAGGTACTTATCAAATAGAAACAGTAGAGGATATTCCGCATCCAGATGTGGTAGATATTTTTCTCGATAATGCCGGAGTCTGGATTGCCGGAAATGAAAATATTAGTTTCCTCGAAAATATTCCTTTTTCGAGCACTGCCATTAACGGGCACAAAAATCTGATACAATCGCTAGATGTAAGCGATAATAACCAACTAGTTGTCGCTGAAGAAAAAAACATCTATTTGCTAGATCAAACAAAAGTTGGATTACAGCTAAACTTTACTTACAGAACAAATAACTTTTTTATTAGAAAAGCACTCAAAAAAGACAACATTATCTGGATTGGCGATTTTGACGGAAGAGTTCATAAAATTGACATTAATACAAGTAGAATTGAATTAACTGAGCAAGTAGAAAAAGGTGGTTTGGGTATTGAAAGTATGCTGATTGATAGTAAAGGCAATGTTTGGGCTTGTGGTAATCCTAATGTTGGAGTAATGCGATATACAGGAGACGAAAAGAAATATTATAGCGCTCAATCCGCATTAAAACAATGTGTTGTAATTAGGGAAAACTTGCAAGGCGATGTTTTTACTGCGGGTAAAATTCCATCAACCATATTTAAATACAATGCAGTTACAGATAGTTTCGACAGCTTAATGTTAGTAGATGATTCTGAAAAGAAGATTGAAGAATTAACCATTAACGACATTGGTTTTTTAGGCGATAAAATGTATCTGGCAACCAACAAAGGCCTATATTTTACTAAATTTAACAAGGATAAAAAATATTCACTTGGTGAGCATCTAACAACCCAAAGAGTTGAAACTGATAATTTTACAGATGTAGAAGCCAAAGCAATTGCTATTTCTCAAGAAGGTATTATCTGGTTGGCAAATAATTATGGACTTATCAGATTGGAGAAAGATAATACAGTTACTTTTTACGACCGAACTCAAGGTTTGCCATCTAAAATTATAAAAGAGAGAAGTTTGGTTTTCGATTACACCCAGAAACTTTGGATTGGTACAGAAAAGGGATTGAGTTTTATTGCCAAACCAGATTTTCTTTCCAGACAGACCATTAAACCTCTTTTACAAAATGCAGGTATTAATAATATAATGCAAAGTATTTCTGGTTTTGCAGAAAATGAGACAGCTAAATTTTCTCTCCCTTATAATGGTAGTTTAGAGTTAAACTTTTTCACACCAAACTATCCAACTTCTCAATTAGTATATCAATATAGTTTAGTGGGGAATGATACAGCTATTACTACACAAAGTAATCAAAACTTGTATTCTATCTATAATTTAGAACCAGGTGAATATGAATTAAGTGTAAAGGCAAAGAAAGAGGCTGGATATTACTGGAGTGATGCATTAATAATAACGGTAATTATAGAATCTGCTTGGTATACAAGATGGTGGGTAATTACCTTGGCTATTTTGTTTTTGGGAGTATTAGCTGTTTGGTTTAACAGGTGGAGTAACCGACAGGTAATTAACCAAAAAACTAGACTTGAATCCATTGTAAGTGAGCGAACAGAAGAGCTAAATCAACAAAAAAATGAGCTGATAGATAAGCAGCAGAAGATTATAGATCAGAAAGACGAACTTTTAGCCAAGAACAATTCGCTTTACGAAACACAACATGCACTTACACATGCAGAACTTAAGTTTAGAGAATCTAAAGAAAAACAACTAGAAGACGAGCTTGAATACAGGAACAAACAGTTAACATCTCATACTTTAAACATTCTGCAAAAAAGTGAGCTGCTTGAAGAACTGGCTAAAAAAATCGAAGTGTTGATTGATGATGCCAAAGGTGATCCTTTTGAAGAGTTGAAAAAGATTAAAAAGTATATAGATAACAGTTTGCATCTCGAAAAAGATTGGGAAGATTTTAAACTCTACTTTGAACAAGTTCATACCAATTTTTATTCAAAGTTATCTATTAGCCATCCCAACTTAACCTCTAATGAATTGAGGCATTGTGCCCTCATTCGTTTAAACCTTTCGCTTACAGAATGTGCCTCTATTTTAGGAATTTCTACTGAGAGTGTAAAAATCTCTAGATTCAGATTAAGAAAGAAATTAGAGCTCCAAAACAACCAGAGTTTAACAGAATTTATCATGGCTATTTAACAGATGTGATAAAAAGGGGTCTTGTCAATTAAAAAATATATTTTCCCTTTTAGCTTAAAATTTGATGTTAACCATTTGTAATCTCTGATAATCAATAAGTTACAAATACTTACCTCTTTTTTAAATAATTACTGCAACCGAGTACAATGCTTCTGTGCGCTCCTAAAAGCACATTAAAGTGATGTTAGTTTTTTACACTATTGTGATAAAAATGCTAACTAATTGTAACCATTCTTCTTTGTGAATCCCCATTTTTTCTTACTAACATCGCCTCAACGAGCAAATTTTAATAATAATAAAACCTGTAAATATGAAAAGAGGATTAATTACCTGCTTTAGCAGTTTTCTAATTGCTATAATCTTTTCTTCAAATCTTATTGCGCAATCAACAGTAACGATTAGTGGAAAAGTAACTGATGCCACAGACAACTTAGGACTACCCGGAGTTTCTATCCAAGAAAAAGGAACTTCACGTGGAGGAATCACAGATTTTGAAGGCAACTATTCACTCACAGTAGAAGAAGGAGCCACCCTAATATTTTCTTATATAGGTTATTTACCTGTAGAAATCGAAGTGGGAACTCAAACCACAATTAACATTGCCTTAGAAGTAAATCCAACAGAACTTAGTGAAGTATTGGTAATCGGTTACGGCCAACAAGAGAAAGGCGATGTAACTGGTGTAGTGCAAGCGGTGGACGCAAAGGATTTTAATAAAGGTGCAATCGTTTCGCCAGACCAATTAATTACTGGTAAAGTAGCCGGTGTGCAAATCACTAGCAACAGTGGTGAGCCAGGTGGACAAACATCTATTAAAATTAGAGGTGGTACATCAATTAATGCGAGTAATGAGCCATTGTATGTAATTGATGGTGTGCCGATAGATAACTCACCTCATAATCCGGGAGGTTTTTCCAGTGGTAGAAACCCGCTTAACTTCTTAAACCCTTCAGATATTGAAACTTTCACAGTTTTAAAAGATGCTTCAGCAACTGCCATTTATGGTTCTAGAGGGGCGAATGGTGTAATTATCATCACTACTAAGAGAGGAAGTGCAGGAAGCAAAACATCAGTAACTTATGATGGTTACGTTTCAGTAGGTCAATTATCATCTAGCATTGATGTATTAAATGCAGAACAGTTTAGAAACGTAGTGACTGCAAAATCGCCATCTAGACTTTCAGTTTTAGGAGATGCCGATACCAATTGGTTCGATGAGATTTTACAAACAGCAGTTGGTCAAAACCATAACTTAAGTATTACTGGCGGTGGCGAAAATATGGGTTACAGAGTTTCAGTAGGTCATATGGATCAAGATGGTATCTTAAAAACATCTAACACACAGCGTACAAGTTTTTCATTAAACTACAATCACTCTTTATTGAATGATGCTTTAACAATCAACACAAACTTAAAGACATCTCTAACTAAAGATAGATTTGCACCAAACGTAGTTGGTTCTGCTTATGTATTTGATCCTACTCAAGCAGTTTATGATGAAAACTCTCAATGGGGTGGATATTTTGAATACGATAACGACCTTGCACCAGATAACCCAGTTTCTACCATAGACCAAACACAAGATTTTGGTGAAGCTTTCAGAAGTATCGGAAACATGGAATTTAGCTACAAAATGCCATTCTTAGAAGGCTTAAGTGCTAAATTGAATTTAGGTTATGACATTACAAACGGTGAAAGAGAGCGTTTCCAACCTTCTACTTTAAGAGGTCAGTCTTCTACCAATGGGGAATTGAGAAGAGAAGATTACAAAAGGCAAAACCTCTTGTTAGATGCTTATCTTAACTACAAGAAAAACTTAGAAAACATCAATAGTGATTTTGATGTAACCTTAGGTTATTCTTACCAAGATTTCGTAAATGAGTTTCCAAGTTTTAGAGCATGGGATTTAGATACAGATATTTTCGGCTTAAATAGCACAAGCCCTGCAACTGAATTTACAGCTACTACAAGTATTCAGGAAAACAGATTAATCTCATTTTTCGGTCGTGTAAATTATTCTTTTATGGATCGCTACCTTTTAACTTTAACTGTTAGAAGAGACGGTTCATCTAGATTTGGTGAGTCAGATCGTTGGGGTATTTTCCCATCAGCAGCATTAGCTTGGAGAATCTTAGACGAACCATTTGCTGAGCCACTTACCAAAGTATTCTCTAACTTAAAATTAAGAGTGGGTTATGGTATTACTGGTAACCAAGACATCGGAAACTATCGCTACTTAGCTACCTATACGCAAGGTGATGCAATGACCTCTTACCAATTTGGTGACCAGTATGTGACCACTTTAAGACCTAATGGTTACGATGCAGGTTTGAAATGGGAAGAAACATCTTCTTTAAATGCCGGTCTAGACTTCGGTTTCTTTGAAGGCAGATTAACTGGTGCGATCGAGTACTATCAAAAAAATACAAAAGACCTTTTATTTGATGTATCTGTAGCTGCCGGAGCTAACCTGACCAACATCATTCTTACCAACATCGGTGAAGTACAAAACAATGGTGTAGAGTTGAGCTTAGATGGTGTGGTGATCGACAAACCTAATTTCGATTGGAATTTAGCAGTTAACTTCTCTCATAACAAAAACGAGATTAAAGCGCTAGATCAAATCAACGATCCTAATTTCGAAGGTTATACAACTGGTGGTATTTCTGGTGGTGTTGGTAATAACATTCAGATTTTAAGAGTAGGAGAAGCAGTAAATGCTTTCTATGTGTACGATCATATTTTGGATGAAAATGGAGATCCTTTAGTAGATGGTGTAGACCACAACGGAGATGGAACGATCAACCTGGCAGATATGTACCAAAACATCAATGGCGATGAGCTGGTAAACGATAATGACAAGCGTCCTTACAAGAGCCCAGCACCAAATTTATTGTTTGGTTTAACCTCAGGTATGTACTATAAAAATTTCGATTTTAGCTTTACCATGAGAGGTAGCTTAGGAAATTATGCATACAATAATGTGGCTTCAAACAATGGATATTACAATAGAGTAATCACTGAGATTATCCCGAATAATATTCATACTTCTGCGCTGCAAACAGGATTCACATCACCACAATACTTCTCTGATTATTATGTGGAAGATGCTTCATTCTTAAGAATGGATAACATCACCTTGGGTTATACTGCAAAGCAGTTAAAAAATGTACAAATGAGATTGTACGGCACTGTACAAAACCTGTTTGTGCTAACTGACTATTCTGGCCTTGATCCTGAGTCAAACAACGGAATAGACAATAACCTTTACCCTCGCTCTCGCACATTTATTTTAGGTGTTAACATCAGCTTATAATCAAGATGAAAATGAAAAAAATTATATTTCCAATAATCACTTTGCTCATTTCAATGGCTGCGTGTACAGACCTAGATATTGAGCCAAAAAGTTCAGCTACTTCAGCAGTAGTGTTTAACGATGAGTCTTCTTATACTGCTTTTATTGCAAAAGTGTATGCAGGTTTGGCTGTTACTGGCCAGTTAGGACCAGCAGGCGATGCCGACATTAAAGGTATAGACGAAGGATTTTCTAATTATTTAAGACAGTACTGGCAGATTCAGGAATTAACAACCGAAGAAGCAGTAATTACTTGGGGCGACGAAGGTCTCGACGATCTAAATGCACATACTTGGACCTCTGCTAACCAGTTTATTACAGCCACTTATTACAGAATTTTCTTTCAGGTTTCTATGGCGAATGAGTTCTTAAGAGAAACTACAGAAAACAAACTAGATGAAAGAGGTGTAAGTGATGAGACGCGCGCTTTAATTCAAGAATATCGTGCTGAAGCCAGATTTTTAAGAGCTTTGAGCTACTGGCATGGTATCGACTTGTTTGGTAGCATTCCATTCTACACGGAAGAAACTGAAATTGGGTCAGATGCACCGCAACAAGCAGATAGAGCTACAGTTTTCAATTTCTTAGATGAAGAATTACAAGCAATTGAAGAAGATATGGTAGCTGCCGGTCAAAACGAATATGGTCGTGCAGATAGAGGTGCTTTGTGGATGTTACAAGCTAAATTGTATTTAAATGCGGAGGTTTACTCAGGTCAGCAAAAATATACAGAAGCTATTACTGCAACTAATAAAATTATTTCTTCAGGTGCTTATGCTTTAGAGGAAAGTTATGGAAGTAACTTTTTAGCAGATAACCACAACTCTGGCGAAATCATCTTTTCAATTCCTTTTGATGGAGAAAGAACCATTACTTGGGGGGGTATGACATACCTAGTTCACGCACCAGTTGGTGGTGATATGGACCCTGCTACTTATGGAATTGATGGTGGTTGGGCTGGTTTAAGAACAACCAAAACCTTTGTAAACCTATTCTCTGATGTAACTGGTTCGCTAGACACTAGAGCCATGTTCTACACAGAAGGTCAGTCATTAGAAATAGATGATCAGTTCAGTTTTACTGATGGCTATGCGATTCCAAAATTTAAAAATGTAGATGCGGAAGGTTTAGTGGGCTCAGACTTAACTCACCCAGATACAGACTACCCAATGTTCAGGTTAGCAGATGCTTATTTAATGTATGCAGAAGCAGTATTGAGAGGTGGTGCTGGTGGCGATCAATCTCAAGCATTGTCTTACATCAATGAGTTGAGAGATAGATCGTATACTACTGCTGCGGGTACTGTAAGCGCAGATAATTTAACACTCGATTTCATTCTTGATGAAAGAGCCAGAGAGCTTTACTGGGAAGGTCACAGAAGAACAGACTTGATTAGATTTGGAGAATACACTTCTATGGTTTGGCCTTGGAAAAAGGAAACCAAAGAGGGTCAGGCAAGTGAAGAATTTAGAGAGTTGTTGCCAATTCCGTCTTCTGAGTTGTTGGCGAATCCGAATCTTGAACAAAATGAGGGTTATTAATTATTCATCATCAGGAAAATGAAAACAAATATGAAAATCAATTATAACATATTACTATCCTTTCTGCTGCTAGTAGGCGTGTTTTCTTGTAGTGAGGATGAGTTAGATATAGACGCACTAACAGACTTTGCTCCCGGTATTTTAGAAATTACTCCCAGTGATGGAAATAAAGTAGTGAAAGGCGATTTCGATATTGTTGCCAAATTTGTTGATGGTACAGTTTCTCCATTGGCAGAAGGTACGCTTAAATTGATGGATAACGATGGGAATGAGATAGCATCCATCTCTAAATCATTATCTGGCATAGCAGATTCATTGGTGTTATCGGCTTCAGATTTTGATGCAGCATCATTAGAATTAGGTTTCTATCAATTATCTGCTACTGCAACAGACGTAAAAGGTCAAATTACTTCTTACGATGGAACCTTTGAGATTAGCAGTTTGCCTTATGCTGCCAATTATGAAGAAATGTACATGGCAGGTTCTTTTAATAGTTGGGGTTCATCTGAATTCGAGTTGACAGGGCCAAATACTTGGACTTTATCAGAAGTAACTTTAGATGGTGGAGAATGGAAATTGAAAAACTGTGCAGACTGGTGCGATCAAGACTGGGCAGACCCTGATGGTGATGGCATAGTAGAAAATACGACTGGCGGTGGTGCTAATTCTGCAAGTAGCCCAACAGGTTTATACAATGTGGTTTTCAACGATAATAATTTAACTATCACATTTGAGCCTGCGGTAACTTTTGCTCAGAATGTAACTAGTTTGTATTTGGTAGGTAGCATCAACGATTTCCAAGGATCAGATGAATATGCATTTGCACAAGTAGAAGATAACCTTTGGATTTTGGCTGAAGTGGAATTAGGTGCTGGTGATATTCTTAAATTCTCTGAAGGCCCTAACTTTGATGGTAAAAACTATGGGGATAACGAAGTGGATGGCGTTGCGGAATTGTACGGTTCTCCAATCACTTTAGCTGATGATGCAAACAGTGGTTTCTACGAAGTAGTTTTCAACGATAAAACACTCGAATATCAATTCAACTTCTTAAGATTTCCTTCAATTGGTATTATCGGTTCAGCTACTCCGGGTGGTTGGGATGCTGATACAGACATGCAAGATAATGGCGATGGTACTTTCTCTGTGACTTTAGAATTGGTTGATGGTGAAGCGAAATTTAGAGCCAATGATGCTTGGGATGTAAACTGGGGGGCAGCTGATTTCCCTAGTGGAATAGCGACTGCTGGTGGAGCAAATATTCTTGTAACTGCAGGTACTTACGAAATTACTTTTAGCCCAGAAACTGGTGAATATAGCTTTGAGCCTGCTACAGTAGACATCGGAATTATTGGTTCAGCCACTCCGGGGAGTTGGGATGCAGATACCGATATGCAAAAAAATGAAGATGGTACATTCTCAGTAGTGCTAGCTTTAACAGATGGCGAAGCGAAATTTAGAGCAAACGATGCATGGGATGATAACTGGGGAGCTGGAGATTTTCCAAGTGGTGTTGCCACTGCTGGTGGTGATAATATTCCAGTAACAGCGGGTATCTATCTGGTAACTTTCAATCCAACTTCTGGTGAATATGCCTTTACCGAAGTTTCTATTGGCATTATAGGTTCAGCTACTGCTTCTGGTTGGGATGCAGATACAAATCTAAGCATTGTAGATGCTGCTAATCCGGCAGTAGTTTCTGCAACAATGGATTTAACAGAAGGTGAGGCTAAGTTCAGAGCAAATGACGATTGGACTTACAACTGGGGAGCAGGTGATTTC
This sequence comes from Chondrinema litorale, assembly GCF_026250525.1. Lineage (GTDB taxonomy): Bacteria > Bacteroidota > Bacteroidia > Cytophagales > Flammeovirgaceae > Chondrinema > Chondrinema litorale. The sequence continues at coordinate 32,533 of NZ_CP111049.1, read as the reverse complement.
CCAAGTGGAGTTGCCGAAGCCAATGGCACAAATATTCCTGTTACAGCAGGTACTTACGTAGTTACTTTTAATCTAAATACTGGAGAATATTCTTTCGATCTCCAATAATAATAGGAGCAGGTAGCTACGGTTACCTGCTTTTCTTTTCTTGAGAAGTATCTTACATCTGCCAAAAGCAGATTTATATAACATCCGGAAATCTTATAAATATGAAATTAAGGAAACAATTTCTATTACTGGCATTTTGTCTTTTTTTTCAGTTGAGTTATGGGCAAACGGCTTCAATAAAGTCATCTGTTGATGTAAAAGCATCAAATCAACAAATTACTGAGCAAAAAGAGTTACGAGTAGAACCTCCGAATTGGTGGTCTGGAATGAAAAATAACATTGTGCAATTGATAGTACATGGTGATAAAATTGCCGACTACACACCTTCCATCAATCAGAAAGGAATTACACTGGATTCCATACACAAAGCAGAAAGCCCTAACTATTTATTTATCGATTTGAGTATTGCACCAACGGTAACTACAGCTAGTTTCAATATCGATTTTTCTAAAGGAAACAAAGTAGCTTTTTCATATCCCTACCAAATACTAGAAAGAACTGCTAAAGGAGATACAAAGCAGGGTTTTGATAACACAGATGTAATTTACTTAATCACACCAGACCGTTTTGCCAATGGTAATACAGAAAACGATGAAGTGAAAGGTTACCTAGAAGGGCCAAACAGAGAGTTTATAGGAGGCAGACACGGTGGAGATATTGCCGGTGTATTAGAGCATCTGGATTACATTGCCGATATGGGTTTTACTGCACTTTGGTTAAACCCTGTGTTAGAAAATAACATGGAAAGTTATTCTTATCATGGTTATGCCATCACTGATTTCTACAAAGTAGACGATCGCTACGGAGATAATGATATGTATGTGGAGTTGAGCAAAAAGTGTAAGGAGAAAGGGATTAAGATTGTAAATGATATGATTATGAACCACTGCGGTTCACTACATTGGTGGATGAATGACCTACCTTTTAGCGATTGGGTAAATTATCAGAAAGAGGCGCTACAGAAAAACTTTAAACAAACAACGCATAAGAGAACCATTATACAAGACCCTTACAGTGCTAAAATAGACCAAAAAGAATTTTCTGATGGTTGGTTTGTACCAACAATGCCAGACCTGAATCAGCGCAATCCTTATATGGCTAAATACCTGATACAGAATACAATTTGGTGGATAGAGTATGCCGACCTCAACGGCATTAGAATGGATACTTATTCTTATCCAGATAAAGATTTTATGCGAGATTGGACTTGTGCTGTAATGGATGAATACCCGAATTTGAATATTGTGGGAGAGGAGTGGAGCTTGAATCCGGGATTAGTGGCGCATTGGCAAAAAGGAAAAGTTAATGCCAATGGTTATACTTCTTGCTTGCCAGCTTTGTTTGATTTCCCTCTACAAAGTGCCTTGGTCGATGGTTTAAACAGCGATGAGTCTGACTTTAGCGGAATGGCAAGAATTTATGAAATGCTTGCCAACGATTTTATCTATGCTGATCCTTCGAACTTGGTGGTTTTCCCAGATAACCACGATATGGATAGATTTTTCACCCAAGTAAACGAAGATTTCGACTTGTTTAAACTGGGTATGACTTACGTGCTCACCACACGCGGAATTCCTCAAATTTACTATGGTACTGAGATTTTAATTACCAATGATGTTAGAAATGATCATGGAGTAATTAGAGCAGATTTTCCAGGTGGTTGGGAGAATGATACTGTTAATGGCTTTACTGAAAAAGGACTTACAGAACAACAGAAGGAAGCACAGCAATTTGTAAAAAAACTCTTGAATTGGAGAAAAAATAATGATGTGTTTGATAATGGAAAACTCATCCATTATGCACCAAAAGAAGGGGTGTATGTCTATTTCAGATATACAGATAATGAAAAAGTAATGATTGCGCTAAGCAAAAACGAAGAAGATGTAGCACTTTCATTAGATCGATTTAATGAGATTTTACCAAAAGATATGATAGGGAAAGATATTTTCACTGGGGAAAAACTGGAATTGAAAGACAAGCTAACAGTTCCAGCAAATTCACCATTGATTTTAGAAATATCTGACTCAGGAATTTAAAGATTCAAAATGCATATACAAGTAGTAAGTTGTCGAAAGTGACGTAGAGGAGATGGGAATTATTTACAGGTATTTTTCATTTTGCTCACTTTCATAACAATTAATGAAAGAACGGTTTCCTAAGCTGTTCTTTCTTTTTTTATATTTAGATATGAAGATTGTAACATGGAATTGTAATGGAGCCTTCAGAAATAAATATAAAAATATAGCAGAGTTAGATGCGGATATTTACATTATTCAAGAATGTGAAAATCCGGAACAAACGCGTGATACAGCTTACAAAACTTGGGCTTCTAACTATTTATGGATTGGTGATTTAAAACACAAAGGGTTAGGAGTTTTTGCAAGAAATGGAATTCAGCTAACATCATTAAACTGGCCAGAAGAGTATGAGAATCACAGAGTAAAATATTTTTTACCAGTTTCAATCAATCATGATTTTGATTTATTGGCAGTTTGGGCACATCAAAATAAATCTCCAACTTTCGGTTACATCGGTCAAGTTTGGAAATACCTTCAAGTGAACAAAGACAAACTAGACAAAACAATAATTGCTGGAGATTTGAACAGCAATTCCAGATGGGATGTTTGGGATAGATGGTGGAATCACTCCGATGTATTAACGATTTTAAGTGATGCAGTAATTGAAAGTTTATACCACCAGTTTTATCAGGAAAAACAAGGAGAAGAAACCATGCCCACTTATTTTCTTCATAGAAAACGAGAGAAAGCCTACCATATAGATTATATACTGGCTAGTCAAGGTTTTAGAGAGAAATTGATTTCACTAAGTGTAGGTGAATTCAGCAAATGGATAACTATTAGCGATCATTTACCAATGGTTTGTGAGCTTGACTACAAGCTTTAATTTTACCATCCTCCTTTTTCATATAAATCTAAAAACGAAGCTGCGGATAGATTGAAAAAATCGACAAGAAAGTGAGCGAAAATTATCCATCTTAAACTCTTTGTTTTTATAAAAACCAAACTCCAGACAAGTCCCATAATAAATGTAGAAATTACAGTAGTAAATCCGCTGTTTAGCTCAGAGTTCACTCCAAAAACCATATGATTAAGCGAGAACACAGCACTTGTAAAAATTATACTTTGCCATTTTTTCCAGTTTTGTGTGTATTCAACTAGCAAACCCCGCCAATAAAATTCTTCTAACCATGGGTTGATTAGTGCCAATAAAATCCAAGGTAGCCATACCTGCCAAGTACTAAGTGTATCGTGGTGAAATATAAATAAAGGGAGTGGAAGCAAGCCAATAAATAAAGCTAGCAGATTCCAAGCGAAAGAGTTTTTGGGTTTTGCTAACCAATTTTTGATTGTTTCTTTACCGGCATATCTAATTACCAAATAAAGAAAAAGCACCCATTCTATTAATATTATCGGAATAAATGCCCATTTCCCAATGATTTGCCCAAAGAGAAAGGCATTTACAAAATTGATAGTAATTATTAAAAATGGAGATAGTAATACTGTTTGTTGTTTAGTTAAATTCACTTAGCTGGTTAAAAATGTTTGTGTAATATTAAACTTTTCTCTGTAAAGATTCAGGTAATTTTTTTAATAGAACAGATTTTTCAGGTTTGCTTTTAGAATAGAGTAATACTTCATTTCCATCAAATTTATCTGGGTTTAATGATTTAGTAGTATTCTGGTATCGTGTGTGATCAACAGTATAGGAGTATTTTATTTTATATATAGGATTATCATTTATTTTTATAGAAGTTGCTTCCATATCAACGAATACTGCATCTGTTTGCGAGAAGTTTTTTAATATAGAAACGACACTAAACATTTGCTTAAATGTATTGCCGATAGAGACTAATCCGATAATGGGAAATATGAGTATAATTACTATAGTAAAGTCAAAACTCGAATGGTTTACTACATCAATTCTTGATATGTTTGGATTATCTATGGCATATTCTATTGTAACTTTATCATCAGCATCATATAAGTATCCTGATGCTGTGGAATTACCCAAATATGTTTCTCCATTAGCTTCAAAATCATAATAATAAATATCAGTGTTGTCTGTGTACTTTACCTTCTTGATTTTTGTCTCAGTCTTATTAGTTTTATTCATCCAGAAATGAAAACTATTTAAATCAATATCTGGGTTTGTGGTATATAGAATAGTTGAACCAACTACAAAAAATATTAAGCCTGTTATAAATGTTTGATCAATAAATAAAAAGTTAATTCTATCTAGTAATGATACTTTAATATAAGACATTCTCAGTGATATAGATTAAAAGAAATTTTGGTATTAAGTGGTAAATAGGTTTATATTTTTAGAAAAAAATAATATAAATCGCCGTTTTCTCCTACAACACACTATCCATTTTTTTAAATGCTTTTCCAAATTAAAGTTTTGCTTAGATACAGTTGAGAATACTCTATCAAATTCATTTCTGTATTGATTTTTCAAGAAAACTGTAAGCTTTCTGGATAGATTACTTATAATATATTCGAAGCGAATTGCAATTTGATCTCTTGTGCAAATCTTACTTTTTGAAGTAACTTGCTGCTTTTGCTCAATATCTTCTGCGAGTCCAAGTCTTATATGAAATTCCAAATTACTACTGTTTAATAAGATGCTTCATCTAATAAACATAGGTAGTTGAGATTCATTTTTGTTGAGGAACTAAATTTTTAGCGGTTGGGGATAATTCTATATTAATTTTTTCTTTGACTCTTAAAGGAAATTCATTCTCAATGATATGATAATTGCGATCAGATTGATTTTTTAAAATCCATTCAGCATCTGGATCATTTTTACCATAATAATTAGTAACTTTTGTAATAGCCATATGTATGTATGATAAAGTACCCATTAATTCTAAGTAAGACTCAAATGAGATATTACCATCAATTAAGATTTGTATTTCAGAATTTAATCTAGTTGTTCTATTTTTTATTATATATTTTTTGATATAATATTCAATTGAAAATAAATCGGTTGTATCATTATTTAAAATAAATTGGGAGTCTGATATCATATCAACTTTAATAATAGAATCTATTTGGCTGTCTCTGTATTCTAAACAATTTTCACAGTAACTAATGTCGTAATGAGTATCAGCTTTAGAAAAAGCTACAATAGACCTATCTGTCAAAGAGATTTGCTCATAATTTTCACTTTCTTGAATAATTGCATATTCAATTTTATATCCTTTTGAATGTAACTCATAGATAATGGGTATAATAGTTTGAATAGGTATATTCTTATTAATATATGTCCAAACAGTTTGTCCTTTTTTTTCAGGAAGTCCCCAAGTGCCATCATTTCGAAAACTTAGATTATTATTATTGAACATTAATACTGGAGTTAAGCTATCTAGCCCAATTAGCAGTTCATTTTCATAATTCTTTGGAAATTCAGTATATGTTTCTACTAAACTATAATTAAGTGGTAAAGAATCGTAAAAATCATTGAACTTATTATCTAAGTAAGATTTTGAAGTTTGACAATCATTATGTGGTACTAGTAATAAAGTATGAATATCATCTTTCATAATTACTGTTCCGTTGTCATCAATTCTGTATTGATATTTACAGTAAGAATCAACCCATACAAATCCAATAGAATCATCTTCAAATTCAATTAAGGAACCCAAAAAATCATGATTATCTGACCAAGGATCATCATTGATAACCATGACATTATCTTTGATATTCCAAGTTTGAAATTGTAGGCTACTATCGTTCCATATTAAATGATAGTGCCCATTTAAAGTGGGACCTGAACAAGAAGATATGATTGTAAAAACTATCAATAATTGGAATAATTTGTATTGACTCATTGATATAAAAATCTGTAAAATACTAAATTTCGCACGAAATTAAGTATTTTCCATATATCTTCACTTCACCTTAACAATGCCATTTTTATAAAGATTTAGGGCATCGGTAAGAATTGAGTTAATGGTTTTAATGGGTAAATCTTCTTGGGCATTTACTCTAAATATTTTCATTCGAGAGCGGGTTCCTTGTTCGAGTTTTGGGTGTTTTAAATGCTTGCCTTCTACCATTAAGATATAAGGTTCATCCGTTTTTTTATCTGTCCACAAATAGCAAAACATCTTCTTTTTATAGCAGAAGCAGGGCATGCCCCACTTCCGCGTTTCAGTAATGTTTTCGTCTTGTTTAAGAATAATGCTTCTTAAAGCCAATAAACAACTTTTGTTAGGTTCTTCTTTGTTAAGATAGTAGCTGTCTAAATCTTGAGTCATGTTAAAATCTATTTGATAGCAATTAAGAAATCTACTTCGGCATTGTTGGGATTTTGTGCTTTTTCGCCAAAAACCTCAAAATCGGCAGTAAAAGCTCGGTCTAAATCCATCTGCCATATTTTAGCCCATTCATTTACGATTAAGCCTTTACTAAGATCACCTTTTGCTGATAGTTTTACATAATTTCCACCTTCGAAATTTTTGCCTACCATTCCTTCTGGTACTTCTTCCAGATTATCCACTTTGCAACCTAAAACAGCGGTATAGGGCTGAGTATGGTCGCCTTCGTATTCTGTATAAAGTGAATAAATGGTATTGTCTACCTTATTCGGGATTTTGTGCAGCAGACTTTCACCCATAAATTTTTGCCATAGCTCCGCAATTTCTTGGGTTGCCAAATTATTTTCATTCGTAGTTTTTACAGCAATTCCAATGAGGTTGAAAGGTTCAATTTTTACGTTTTGCATGATTTAAATTTTTAGTTTCACAGCAAACATAAATTGACCTTATGTCAAAGGTATGTCAGGGGTGGGTTTGTATTTTTCGCGACACTGATCTAAGTATTCTTGCAAGGTGATTTTGTGAGGTTCAAAATGCTGATTGGTGATCTGCAAATTTTGAATTCTATCTAGCCTAAAAGCTCTAAAGTCGTTTCTCTTCAAACAAAAGGCAATGAGTATCCAATTATCTTGTGTGGTGTATAAGGCAAAGGGTTCTATAAGTCTTTCGTTTTGCTGATTTTCTAAAGAAAGGTAATTGATTTTTACAATCAGGTTATTGGCAATGGTAGATTGTAGCTTTATAAGATAATTACTAGTTTTCTCATTGGCTTCATTATTTCTAACCTGCAAGCGCTGTGAAATTAATTCTGCCTTGGTTTGTTGATTAAACCTCAACACAGATTTTACCTTCGTAACTGCATTTTGATATTGCTCTGCCAACGACTGATCTTTGTTTTTAAGAATTAACTGCTCTGCTGTAATGAGGGCATGGGCTTCGTCTTCGGTAAACATTACTGGAGGTAGCTTGTAACCTGCCATTAATGAATAACCTTTGCCTTCTTCTGTTACTATGGGAATACCAGATTGCTCTAGGGTTCTTATATCTCGATAAACCGTTCTGATACTTATCTTATGCTTTTCAGAAATTTCTCTGGCAGTTAATAGCCTTTTCGATTGCAATTGGGTAATAATTGCCGTTAGCCTTGCCAGTCTGGGTTTATCTTCTGCCATTTTGAATTTATTTATGCCAATATTGCTCTACTGAAATAACTTTTTGTGTGAAAGGATATGCATAATAAGTACACTCAATAGTACTATCAGAATCTATTGTGTTGATGTCAAAAATTAAACTTTCAGAGCTTCCAAGTCTTTTTGCATTTGATACTTTAATTCCGTTATAGGATTTTAAAATATCAATAATTTTTAAACTATCCTTTTCAAACTCAATACGATTTAGCGCATAGCATTTATCAATATCACTATTTAAGAAGTCTTCGTCACTTACTTGTTGCAAAAGTGTATCTAATCTAATTTTAATAGTCTGACCGTGGGTATTAAAACAATCATCGTCGAATGTAAAAAGAAAATTCATAGTAACACTTTCAGATAAATCTTTTTTGTATGAGCAAAAGCCACAATCTATAGTTGTTACCTCAAAACCCCAACTGGTTAGATCTTCTACAGTTGTATTTGGGTTAGTTTCAAAAAGATTGGTTTTCAGTTCTTTCCTATTATTACATGATATTAAACTTATGAATAGAAAGAGTGAGAGATAAAATTTCATTTCTTATTCTGTATAGCAATAATAAAAGTAGTTAAAACAAAAGGAATTGCAATGTCAGCAACCAAAAGACAGATGAAAGCAATTATATTATAGGTTTTAATTAGTTGAATTGACGTTCTATTGAAAGTACTAATACATTTTCATCATTTTTAAATAACACGCCTCACCCTAGGCTAATTAAGATTTAACTTTTTCAATTTTTCAGAAGCTAAATTTCTGATCTTCTTGCTATAAATATTGCTATTTAATTCATTCAAAAAAGCAATATTATTAGTTCTGTAGATCATTAATCTTATGAGATTATGATCACCGAATTCAATTGTTTTAATAAATAAATCATGAGTTAATTCTTCTTGAAGAAGCCTTCTATTAATTGCCTCACGATCGATAAGCTTAACTGCCCATTCACCAAACAACTTAAATTTTTTCTCAATAATTCTGGATTGCTCTTCTGAGATTTTTGAAGATAAATAAAGGAGTTTTACTGCTGAACCAGCCATGGAAATATCTGGTTCAGCAGTAATAATTTCAAGAAAGTTATTAATCTCATAATTTGAAAAATTAATCTTATTCTCTATCCAATTTCTTAAAGTAGCATACCGGTAATGTTCAGTATTTTCATCTCTTCCATTTTGGTAATCAGCTAGTTGAGATGTGAAATTCTTTTCATCTAGAATTTTATATTCAATCCATTTTTGTGTGTATCCTAGTTCTTCAAGATTCATGCAGTTAAATTATAGAATAGGTTAATAATAATCTATCCCTAACTGGTCTAAGATGAAGAAGTATTTATACAAGATATGGCTCTCCCAATCTTCTTGAGTTAATGCACCGCCATGACCTGCACCAGGCAATACATATATATGGGCTAAGCCTGTTGGATCGCCCAATTCTTGTAAAGTAGCCAAAAACTTATAAGAATGGTGTGGAGGTACGCGGTCGTCACTATCACCTGTAATTAATAATAAATTCGGATATTTTACTCCTTTTTTAATTTGATGTAAAGGAGAATAACTCTTTAAATTGAGATACTCATCTTGCTTATTTATATCTCCAAACTCATTGATATTAGTGCTTACAAATCCCGCTGTGTATTTATTTAATCGAAGCATATCTAAAGCTCCAGCTTCTGCAATGGCCGCTTTAAACAACTCTGGTCTTTGTGTAATTGCTGCTCCTATTAACATGCCTCCATGTGAACCACCAGTAATACAAATTTTATCGGGGTTGGTATATTTTTCATTAATGAGATATTCTGCAGCAGCCACAAAATCGTCAATCGTATTTTGCTTGTTTAATCCGCGACCGGCTAGAGCCCACTCGCTTCCATTAGCTCCACCGCCTCTTACATTTGGAACAGCCAGTATACCACCATGCAGCAAAAAAAGTCCGTTTTGATAATCAAAATCAGGCTCTACTGTAATTCCATAGCCACCATATCCATGTATTAATACAGGGTTTTTACCATTTAATTTAGTCTCTTTTAAGCAGGTAATGTACATGGGAATTTCTGTACCATCTTTAGATTTATAATTGATCAATCGAGTTTCTAAATCATCTGGGTTGTAGGGAACAGAAAGGGTTTCGACAGGCCAAAAATTTAAATCTTCTAGAGATATTTGATACACTAATTCTGGATGGTAGAAAGACGTAATGCTGAAACTAGTTTGTTTGGCATTTTCATTTAGTTCGTATAAATATTTTACCTTTTTGCCTTTTGGAAAATCTATCTTTTTAAGTAGTTCTCCCTTACGATTAAAAATTAAGGCAATATTTTGTCCGTTTTGTAGATATACTGCGGCTATATTTTTTCCTAATTTGTTGATGTATTGTAAAGGAATATCGTACTCTGGAATGAGTTCAGATAGTTTATTAGGTTCATTAATATTGGCTAAAAGTACTTTACCATTTGGTGCATTCCATGTAGTTTTAATAAAAACAGAATCGTTCGAAACATGATCTACATTCAAATGAACACCTTTTTCATTAGGGTAAGTAAGAAAGTTTTTTGGAAAAAATGAATCGCTTTCTAAATCAGCAACAGAGATGGCATTATATAATTGAGTCTTAGTTTTTATAAAGTGAAATAAGAAAAGCTTATTCTTGAACTGCTTGAAACCAAAATAATTTCTACCACTTTGATCTGGATTTTGATAAACAATTTCAGCTTCTGCTGAGCTATTAATGGTATATTTATATAGTTTTTGCCCAGTGGCAACATCTAGTAATTCTCTACCTTTTGCCGGTGGATTAAAAGCATCGTAATATATGGTTTTGCCATGCCAAGCAAAATCAGAAAATTTTCTAATATATTTAATCGTATCAGGAAGCATTTCACCAGTTTTTAAATCGAATATATAACCGGTTAGCCAGTCGCTCCCATTAATAGATACATTAACCAAAGCTAAATCCTCCTTCTCATTAATGTGTTTAGAATAGAAAATTACATGATCGCTTTTAGCCTTTTTAAACCAATTGGCTTTTGCCAACATTTTAAAATTACCTTTACCGCTCAGTTTATATAAAAGGTCAGGTAATTTATTTATATCCGTTTCAGAATCTTCGAATTCATACTTAGCTAAGGTTTCTTCTTTCTTAAATTGTTTAGTGCTTTCTCTTCTTACATCATGGTACATAGAGCTAAATTGGAGTTGTAGCTCACGGATTCTTGTGTTTTTGCTACTTTGCTTTTTTGTAATACTTTTTTGAGCATTCAGCCATTCTTCCAGCCTAGGGTCAGTCGGATTTTCCATCCATTGGTATGGGTCTTCAATCGACTCATTAAAGTATGTATCAGTTGTAGCGTCTTTAGGAGCAATTGGGTATTGATAGGCTTTTTGTGCAAAAGCAAAATGCCCGATTAATAAGCTTGCTAGCAGTAATTGTATTTTCATTATAGTTGTTGGTTGTTGTTTATTAGTCTATTAATTTCTAGTTATGATATAATTCTTTTCGATGTCATACTCAAAATCATCCATGAAGGGGATTGTATTTATCTGGCAAAATTTTTTGAGAGCGGTGACCATTTTTGCCACTATGTCGAAATTTTTTCTACTAAAATTCAACTCAAAATCTTTCTGTTTATTAGATAAGAGGTGTACAGTTATTAAGTCATCCCAAACCTCGATGGATTGTATTTCCCCCTTTTTAATCTTTTTACCATTCAGCTTTATTTTATCCAGTTGTATTTCTACATCCATATCCATTTTAATTAAGAATAGATTGATAAATAGATTAAAAACTAAGCCTAGCGCATATAATGATTCATTTACATTCTTTTCAAAAAATGATGCGAAAGCTATGAGGATACTTACGAATATTAAAAATATGTTAGACCAATCTATCTGTTTCCATTTCTTTCTGGGTTGAATGATTAGAAACTTTTCACCTTTTTCTGTTTTTTTAAAATACTTTTCGGGATTATCATCTAAAAACGCTCTAAGATATCTTATAAAGAAAATAAATATTGACCCCCATAATATCTCAACTTTATAGGTATTTATGAATTCGCTTATTTGTCCATAAAGTTCTTCAAACATTCCTATAAGTGATTGTAATATTTCAACATAAACATAGCACTATTCCTATATATATACTCAATTTGGTGGTGGTTTATTATTGAAATAAGCTAAATTATAGGCGCTTAATTTGTAAACAAAAGCTAATGAAATGCAGCAAATTTTATAGCTTTAAGCTAAATCGAGATATGAAAAATGGATACAACAAACAACTTTTCAAAACCATCAAAAAACTTATTCTTACTGCTACTCTTCACTTTATTTAGCTCTACCATTCAGGCTCAATCTGTTTTTTGGGACGATACAGATAATAAAGGCTGGCCAAAGGTTTTTCAAGAAGTGACAATGCCTTCCACCATAGACGATCACCAGCAAAAAGCCTATTTTTATAAAAGCCGATTGGATGGCCCTCAGCCTTTAATTATCAGTTTACATACTTGGAGTGGTGATTACAGCCAATTCGATCCACTGGTTGGGCAAATCATGACTTATGGATGGAATTACATCCACCCAGATTTTAGAGGAAATAACTCTTCACCAGATGCCTGCGGTAGCGAAAAAGTGATACAAGATATTGATGATGCCATTAGCTATGCGCTTAAAAATACTTCAGTAGATCCAACTGAAATTCATGTTATTGGTGTAAGTGGGGGAGGAATGGCGACAATTTTAGCTTATATGAAAAGTAGGCATCCGATTAAAACATTTTCAGCTTGGGTGCCAATTAGCAATTTAGAAGATTGGTATTACGAGACAAAAAGCAGAGGTTTAAAATATGCTAGTGATCTTGAAAAAGTTACGCAAACTCCCAAAGATTCCATTGATGTGGAAGACCTGAGAAAACGCTCACCTCTCTACATGAAAGTACCCCTCGATTTAAGGAAAGATACTCGGCTATATCTTTATACCGGAATTCACGATGGTTACGAAGGTTCGGTGCCAATTACTCAAACCATCAATTTCTATAACAAATTAATGGATGATTGGAAGTTTAGAGAAGACAGAAAAGTAACCAATGAGGAAATTATAGAGCTACTATCTAAAAGGTCTTTTAGTAATGCACCCAATAGGACGATTGGAGGTAGAAAAGTGCATTTTCAGAAAAACACGGGTCCTGTTAGGTTAACAGTTTTTGAAGGTAAACATGAGATGTTGGTAGAAGCTGCTTTTGATCATATAAAACACCTGCATATTGTTGCCATAGGAGATTCTAATGGAGCTTTTGAAAATGGATGGGTAACTCAATTGCAAAAGCTGAGAGCAAAAGATAAGATCAGCAATTATTCAGTTTCGGGTAATACCATTGGTTTTGATAATTTAGGCAGGGCAGACTTAAACACTTTAAAAAATTTGGAAGGTTTTCTAACAGATGCTGAAGATAAAGTGGGTTACATCGATCTGGTTTTGGTAATGCTCGGCACGAATGATTGTAAAAAGGTTTTTGAAAACCAGCAAAAAGAGGTGGTGAAAAATATGCGTCAATTAATTAAAGAAATCAAAACGCATAAGTACAGTTACAAAACTCCGCAGATTTTAATGATACTCCCACCACCTTATGGTGCAGATAAACAGTTGATAGAAAAATATGAAGGCGCTGCAAATCGACTAGATAAACTGGTCTTGGAATTTAAAAAAGTAGCTCAAAATGAAAAGCTTGATGTGGTGGATGTACATACTAATATGGAAGAAGTTTTATTACCTTATTCGCCAGATGGTGTGCATTTCGATATACCTGCTTATCAAATTATTGCCTTTAAAATTGCTCAGGGAATCTCTAAAATGAGTGGATTAAAGGATTAAAAAATCGATTTATTCCCAAATGAAAATCTTTATATAAATACTCTGGTAGCTCATTATCAACTTTCGGTAAGCAGTAAATCAGAGCCATCCAAAACCTGTTTTCTACGAACCAATTTATTGGTAACTTGTATCAAGTCAAAACAGTATAATCTGTTTAAAATTTACCTCTATTGCAATAAGATGAAAATGAAAAAACTGATCATAGTTTGTACAATCTACCTACTATGGCAAGCAAATATATCTGTAAGTCAAGCTCAAAGAAACGCAACAGTTACAGAGGAGTGGCTTACAAAAAACATGGTAACGGAACATCCCCGATTGATTCTAAATCCAGCACTTGAAAATCAAATAAAGGAGAAAATTTCTAATGATCCTTTGTACCAGAAATACTATCAATACTTAAAACAACAAGCCGAGAGAATTCTCGAAGAACCACCACTAACATATAAAAAAACAGGTAAAAGACTTTTATCAGTGTCGAGAATGGCAATTAAGAGAATTTCCATCTTGGCACTGGTTTATAATATAGACCAAGAAGATAAATATCTTAAAAAGCTAGAAGAAGAAGTAAAAGCTGTGTGTAGTTTTTCAGACTGGAATCCATCTCATTTTTTAGATGTAGCAGAAATGACTGTTGCAGTGGCTTTAGCGATTGACTGGTGTGGAGAAGACCTTAAACCTGAAACAAAGAAATTGGCAGTAAATGCGATTGTAGAAAATGGATTAAAGCCCGGCTTGGCTGTATCAGGGCAGAATTGGTGGGTAGATGTCCATCACAATTGGAATTTGGTTTGCCATGCAGGTTTGTCAATGGGAGCTTTGGCTATTTTTGAAGAAGAACCTGAAATTGCATCATATATATTAAACAGAGCAGTAGAAAAAATCCCATTAGGACTTACTCCTTATGCTCCAGATGGTATTTATCCGGAAGGGCCGTCATACTGGATGTATGCAACGAGCTATCTTGCCATGATCATTTCTTCATTTGAATCAACTGTACATACCAACTTTAACCTTACCAATACCGAGGGAGTGATGGAAAGTGCTATGTATACTATAATGACGGCTGGTCCTTCTGGTGAATATTTTAACTTTTTCGATGCTAGAAAAGGTGGTTTTCACAGTATGTCGCATCTGGGTCTGCTAAGTTGGTTTGCCAACAGAGATGCCATTAAATACGATAAGGCAGATTTAGAAAACCTGTTAAATAGCGAAGATATTTTAGCTACAGAAAATGACAGATTTGCTGCGCTATATTTTTTGTTTCAGGTAGAAGCTGATGGAAATCTCGAAAATAAGTCGGTGTCAGAATCGGAGGCATCGACCAATAAAAACCAGCTCCCATTGGCTTGGGTGGGTTTGGGAGATAATCCTATTGGCATATTAAGACCAGAAAATGAAACTGGAATGTATCTGGCAGCAAAAGCAGGAAGAGCAGCAGATAACCATGGTAATATGGATGCTGGTAGCTTTATTCTCGAATGGCAAAAAATACGCTGGTCGGTAGACTTGGGCATGCAGAGTTACTACGAATTAGAATCGACCATTGGCAACGAAGGTTTGTGGAGTTCGGCTCAAAATTCTACACGATGGACATTGCTATCTAAAAGTAATTTTGGGCATAGCACACTTACTGTAAATGGAGAAAAGCATATTGCAGATGCCAGAAGCTTTTTAATAGAAAATGAGCTTGATGGCCCGAAACCTTCTTTCAGTTTTGATCTTAAGAATGTGTTTGGAGATAATGTAGAGGAATCGAAAAGAACCTTTCAAAAAATTTCGGAGAAAGAGATTGATGTAACAGATGAAATAAAGTTTTCGCCATCAACTAAAGCATTTACTTGGCAAATGATGACCGAGGCAGATGTAAAAGAGATAAAAGATGGTTTTGAATTAAAAATAGGCGGACATAAACTAGCCATAAAAGTACAAAACAGTGAAGCATATAAGCTAAAAGTAGTGTCGCTTTCGCCACCACCTTTAGAATACGATATGAATATTCCGGGCTTAAAACGCTTAGAAGTAGAATTTAAGAAATCAGCATTTAGCGGAGACTCTGCTAAAATTCAAATTAAATTGGAAGGCTTGAAATAAAAGATTATTCGTTGATTCACTAATAACTACAGCTCAATTTACTATTGAACAAGTTAATCTAATATTAATTATGGTGATTAACTTAACAAGCTGCTTCCAATTAACTAATTGATCATCAAAAGTTAAAAAATTTGAGTAATTTGTAATAGAAACACTATATATTTTATATTCTTTCAAAAATAGTTAAATTTGATAGATACTATTTAGCAAGATTATCTACTTGCTATTTCTACAAATTATATTCGTTTAGCTGGTTCTGTAAAATTTTGAGCAATGCATTAACAACATTCAAACATGGGGATTGAACCATGTAACATTCCAATAACAGCATTGAAACAGTGTTTAATTAACATAATACATATACTCTCTTAGAAGAGTTTTTTAGCTTATTTACATTACAAAATTGAACAATGACTTCAAGAAGAAACTTTGTAAGAAGCCTCTCTTTAGGGGTTACGGGAACATTGTGGGCAATGGATGTTACTGCAAAAAGGAAGAATTTTTTACAAACAGATAATGAAGAAGCATTTTGGCAGGGAGTCCGTAATGCATTTCCCCTTTCGCATAAAAGAGCATATTTTAATAATGGAACGTTTGGTCCTTCGCCTTACAGGGTGCTCGATGTTATAAAGGAGCAACTGAGTTATTTTAATGAAACTGGTGAGTATGGAAATACAAAGAGTGTTAGGAAGAAGGTTGCCGAATTTGTAAAGGTAAAGCCAGAAGAAATTTCATTAACACATAATACAACAGAAGGTATTAATGTAGTTGCTTGGGGTTTACCACTCAAAAGAGGAGATGAGGTAATTATTACTAAGCAAGAACATGTGGGTAACGCCTTGCCTTGGTTAAACAGAGCCAAACTGCATGGTATTGTATTAAAACCCTTTGAACCTGCACGCACCGCACAAGAGAATATCGAAATTATAGAAAGTTTAATTACACCTAAAACCAGAGTAATTGCAGTGCCACATATTACTTGTACAACAGGTTTGGTAATGCCAATAAAAGAGATTTCTGCTTTGGGTAAAGCCAAAGGAATTTTTACTTCGATAGATGGCGCGCATGGTTCTGGTACTATTGATTTAGATATGAAAGATATAGGCTGCGATTTCTATGCTACCAGTTGCCACAAGTGGATGCTTGGCCCCAATGGTACTGGATTTCTATATGTTAAAGAAGATTTGTTAGATACTTTGCAGGCTTATTTTGTGGGTGGCTATTCTGATACTGGTTGGAGTTTACAAGCAGATCCGCCAGAAATGAATGGCTATGTTCCAACTGCGCATAGATACGATTATGGTTCTCAAAATGCCGCTTTGTATGCTGGGGTAGAAGAGTGCATTAACTTTATGCAAGATATCGGGATGGATAAAGTGGAAGAAAGAGTAAGAGGCATGGCAACTTACTTACAAAGTAATTTGCTTGAGATGAAGGATAAAGTTGAAATGCTTACTCCAACCGAAGATCAATCAAGAATTTCGATGATTGGCTTTAGACCAAAGAATATGGACTTTAAAGAGTTTAATAGCATGGCTGCAAAGAATAATTTCAGGATTAGAATTGTGCCAGAAAGCGGATTAAACTCAGTAAGAATCTCAACCCACATCTACAATAGCATCGACGAAATAGATCGATTTTTAGCCATGGTAAAAGAGAGTTAAAATTATTGATGCATCATACAAAAGCACTTCTCGAAAAGAAGTGCTTTTTTTATTTAAAAAATGTTCTCCCTCCTCGGTAATACTTTTCTTTCCCATTCTATTAAGGCTGAATTATAATCTTTAAAAGAAGTACTTATGAATAATTTTGCAGTAATGGAAAGGCTATCTCAAAGAAATGCAGTCTTAAATGTGCAAGCAAGCGAGTTTAAAACTTTAGCCTATGAAATGGTAGATCAGATCGCTGCTTTTATGGAAGAACTGCCTAACAAAAAGGTAACTTCAGGAGAGAATCCAAATGCGATTAAAGCAATATTGGGTGAGAGAAATTTACCAACTAGCGGAGAAGCACCAAATGAAATTATAGGCGAAGCCACCAATTTACTTTTTAATCATTCATTGTTTAATGGCCACCCAAGATTTTGGGGTTATATAACATCTTCTGCGGCACCTTTAGGTGCATTAGCCGATTTATTGGTAGCGAGTGTAAATGCGAATGTGGGTGCATTTGCCTTGTCACCTATGGCTACAGAAATTGAGAAGCAAACCATTCAATGGATAGCTGAGTTAATCGGCTACCAGAAAAACTGTGGAGGTATATTCGTAAGTGGAGGAAATATGGCCAATTTCACTGGGTTTTTAGCAGCAAGAAAACATAAAATATCAACAGATATTCGCAGAGAAGGAATTGTTTTTGAAAAAGGTGAAGAGGCAAAGCAATATACAATTTACTGTGCGAAAGGCACCCATACTTGGATAGAGAAAGCGGCTGAATTATTTGGGCATGGAACAAATGCAATTAGGTGGATTAATACTAATCGCAAGCAACAGTTAGATACTCTTGCACTCGAAAATCAGATAGAAAAAGATAAACAAGAGGGACATATCCCATTTATAGTTATTGGGAATGCAGGCTCAGTTTCAACTGGAATAATAGATGAATTGGATAAGATTTCAGTGATTTGCAAAATACATAATTTATGGTTTCATGTAGATGGTGCCTATGGAATGCCGGCTGCTGCATTGCCAGAAAATATCAACTTATTTAAAGGTTACAAAGAAGCAGATTCTATAGCACTAGACCCACATAAATGGCTGTACAGTCCAATAGAAGCGGGTTGTGTATTAGTAAAAAACCCTCAGTATTTAACAGAAGCATTCAGTTTTAAACCCGAGTATTATAAGTTCGATGGTGAACAAATGGATGGAGATACACCTGTAAATTTCCATGAATATGGCATGCAGAATTCAAGAGGTTTTAGAGCTTTAAAAGTCTGGATGATGTTAAAACAAGCAGGCAAAGAAGGCTACATTGATATGATTAGGGAAGACATTAGCCTAAGTAAAAAACTGTTTGAGCTCATCGATGTTACTTCCAATTTAGAAGCTTGTACTCAAAACTTGAGTATAGCTACATTTAGATATGTTCCAGAAGAGTATTCAACTGATAATGAATACCTCAATAGATTAAATGAGAAGCTATTAGAGCATTTGCAGCAAGATGGAGAAGTATTTTTGAGCAATGCGATTATCGATGGAAATTATTGTCTAAGGATGTGTATTGTAAACTTTAGAACATCTTATACTGATCTAATTGCACTTATAAATATTGTTCTAAAAGAAGGTAAAAAACTGCATGGTAATATGCAATTGCAATTAGGGATAAATGCATAAAGAAACAAAGATTAGCTATACTGTTAGCTAATCTTTGTTTCTATTTATTAATCATTATTAAACTCACTTATTGACTCTTTAATCTGATTAATTCTGCCAGACCAGCTTTTGTAAGAGATAAACATCATTACAAAAAAGGTGGCTGCTATACCAAACAAGATAAAGTATTTGTGATTATCGAATGAAACTGTTGTAGAGAAAAACAGCATCATTACAATGCCAAAAAAGAAAGAAGTCGCAAGAGAATATACCAGTAGCTTTTGCAAGTCACCAAGCAATTTATTTATCGAATTAGAAATACTGGTTCCTTTAATGGGATTTTGTAAAGTGTAAAATCCCATTGCATCATTTGCAATGTAAAGAATTACACTTATCCCCAATAAGATATTCAGCCACACTGGTTTTTGGTCTCCATCGAATGCATTGTAATACATTGTTAAAAAACCAATTAGCAAAACGGTTTCAGAAATCAGTTTTAGTTTGATTCTTTTTAATTGTGGGTGATTCTTAACCTTGGTCATCATTTCCAGTTCTTTTTGGCTTTTGGAGCTACCTCCAGACTGTTGCCAGTTTGATTTTAAATCGTCGAATTCCATTATTTTTAATTTAAAAGTTGCTTTAATTTATTTTTTATTCGGTTAATTTTTACGGCTACATAGTTTTCACTAATACCTGTAATCTCACCTATTTCCCGATAGGAGTAATCTTCAAGAAATAGAGACATTAATGCTCGTTCTGCTTCACTTAGCTTCCTAAGTGCATTATACATCCGTTCCTCATTTTCAGATAATTCGTTTGCCGTAGTGGGATGGATATTTTCAGGAATTGCCTCACTATAATTGATAGTTACTTTCTTTTTTCTGTAAGTAACAATAGCTGTATTGAGTGCTATGCGATACATCCAAGTACTTATTTTTGCTTCTTCCCGATAGTTGGGAAAGGCTTTCCAAAGTTGAAATACAATCTCCTGAAACAAGTCTTCCTGATCTTCTCTCGAGTCTCGATAGATCCGGCTTACCTTGTGTATAATGTTCTGGTTTTGCTCTATAATTTTTAGAAAAGCACTTTCCATCGGTTGTTAAGTTTTAATAGTTCGGGATTTAGGAAAATGCTTTTACTTTTAAGATTAATTAAATTCATAAACAACATTTGTCATTGATTTACCTACAAGTTGTTTTTAAAGGGCAAAACATTACAAGGCTTTATAAAATTTTTTATAAAACTTTAATTACCAGTAAAAAATAAATATTTAAGGCAGCTTTTCTGATTTAATAATATCGGTAATTTCTTTGGTATTTAATATGGTGGCGTACTCACCACTAAGATTAGCCAGAGAAATGTTGTGTACTAGTTCCGAAGGGAAAATTTGACCATCTAGGCCAGTTTTGTCGAAGGTGGCAGTAGCATCAGAAACTAAAATAGTTTGAAAACCTAAGCTGCCAGACATTCTTGTTGTGGCTTCTACAGAGTTGTTAGTTACAAAACCTACAATCACGATAATACTAGCATCAAAAGCTATTAGATTCTCTTGCAGACTGGTATTAATAAAAGCATTTGTAGATTTCTTTTGAATAACCATTTCACTTGTTTCAGGCTTACATTCTTCTTTAAACTCATGTCCAATTTGATTTGGTCTAAGAGGGGAGTTTGACTCTGACGAACAGTGTTGTATGTGAATTATAGGAAAGTAATTATCTCTAAAAAGTTTTAATAGGTGATTAATCTTTAACTCAGCATTGGGGTTGTTTCTATTGCCACCCCAATGTTCAGCTTCATCTATTCCTTTTTGAGCATCGATAATTAATAAGAGATATCTGTTAGCCATTCTTTTTTTGGTTTTAATGCGTGTTTAAATCAAACCAAATTATTTAAGCTTAAATGAACAAGTTTACAGGCATTTATATTTACCTGTTTTGTCTACAAGATAGAGTTCATCGAGAATCCATTTGCCATTTTCAATACAGAATTCATATTCGTAAACATTTGATAGAAAATCGAAATTTCTGTTTTGAAATCTAGTGATTATTGAGGCTGTATTACCTACAATACTTTCTGTAACAATACTTTCTTGATCCGGACAATGGTTAGATTCGCTACCATAAGCCAGCGGTTGGAATTCCTTAGATGCGCTACAAAACTTGCGAATTAAATCGTGATATGCAGAACTAATTTTCAAATTATTTTCTGATGTTTTCTCTTTACTGAGGTTAAAAGCGAAATCGTTCCATTCTTTATAATCTTCAATAAAGGCGATTGTTAATTCAGCAGGTGTCATGTCATGAGTGAGATTTAATTTTTTTCTTGAGTGCTTTTTTAATTGCTTTTTCTGCGAGAGGTTCCATAACCCTATAACCAGCTTCAATCGGATGCACACCATCTTTTGTAAACTTAGCTTTCAAACCTTTTTTATCGTCTACCATTTTCTCATAGTAGTCTAGATAAATCAAATCGTGTTCGTCGGCATAAGTTTTAATCATTTCATTAAGCTTGAAAATTTTTTCAGCAGGTTCTAAACCGGGTTTCCATGGATAGTCGAATGCGGGCAATGTGGAACAAAGAATTACTTTGATACCATTTGCTTGAGCAAGTTCAGCCATTGAGAATATATTATCGGTAATCATTTCAAGAGTAGAGGGGCCAGTGTTACCAGCTATGTCGTTGGTTCCAGCTAAAATTAAAACAACTTCTGGTTTAAGATTGACAACATCAGCTCTAAACCTGATTAACATTTGAGGGGTGGTTTGTCCACTTATTCCTCTGTTAACATAGGGCTTGTTGGCAAAGAAATCTGGGCATATTCTGCCCCATCCTTCGGTAATAGAGTTTCCCATAAACACAATTCTTTTTTCATCTTCTTTTGGCAATCCTAAAGAGTCATTTTCCTTTTGGTATCTCCCAAGATTTGGCCAGTCTTGTGCTATTGAATAATCGGTAAAAAGCATGGTAAAAATTAAAATTGCTACGCTTATGTTTATTTTCTCCATTAGTTAAGTTTAAAAAGTATGTAATTAATCAATTTGTATGGTTGCTAGAATTAAATCCAATAGATAATTTAATTTTTAAATATTAAAAAGTTGAATTTAGAATGTTAATGAATTTAAATATTAACCACTATTTGTGTATTTTTTAATGTCTAAAAAAAATGGTACAATAATGAGAAAGTTCAAAAAATAATAATTTATAATATACTGGTAGTCAGTAAAGTATAATTTTATTTTAGATTAAAATGTAAATTATTTAAAATCAATATTCCTTCACTTATGGAAGTGGAATGTAAGAATTATCATCTGCCACTTTTGGGAAGCGTTTTTCTTTCCATCTGATTTTTGATTCTTCTAATTTTTCTTTGCTGGTAGCTACAAAATTCCAAAAAATAAATCTTTCTTCTTCGAAAGGTTTTCCTCCAAAAATTAATAAATGTGTGTTAGGTGCTACTTTTATGGCACATTGGTTTTCAAGTTTCGAAACCAACATGTTACCCTTTTCTACATAATTCTCGCAAGCTTGTATACTGCCTTCAACAATACAAATTCCTATTTCTCCTTTCAGATTTCCTGCAACATCTAATTCGTACTCTTCGTCTGTTTTTATCTCCAACATAAATTGCTCAGAGTAGGTAGGAACAGGAGATTCTTTGCCATATCCTGTTCCTGCAACCAAAGTAAAGTTTGCACCTTTATCTTTCCAACTTGGTAAATCTTTAGCATCTACATGGAAAAACTCGGGTTCCATTTCTTCTTTTGCTTTTGGTAGCGCTATCCAAATCTGGAATCCATGTAGCGTACTTGTTTTACCTCTT
Organism: Chondrinema litorale; assembly: GCF_026250525.1. Lineage (GTDB taxonomy): Bacteria > Bacteroidota > Bacteroidia > Cytophagales > Flammeovirgaceae > Chondrinema > Chondrinema litorale. The sequence goes on along the minus strand of NZ_CP111049.1, from coordinate 9,811 downwards.
AAATGTGTAGGAGTTCTTTCTGTATGTGTAACACCGCGGCCGGCTGTCATTAGGTTAACAGAGCCGGGGCCAATTATCTGATCTGTACCCATACTGTCTCTGTGGTGTACTTCACCTTCTAGCAAGTATGTTAGTGTAGATAGTCCAATATGTGGATGTTGACCAATATCGAGGTATTTGCCTTCAGTAACTTCACTAGGTCCCATATGATCTATAAAGATAAATGGCCCAACCATTCTTTTTTTTCTAAAAGGAATAAGCCTACCTACAAGAAAATCGCCAATATCACGACTTCTTTCCTCAATTATCAGCTCAGTATTTGACATGCGAATTGATCAACGTTTATTATTCTTTCCATAAAGATAATCAATCAAATTTCTGAATCCTCAGAATTTTCACTGATTCTTCTTATTTACTTTCTCGAAGAGTAAGACTTATTTTTTGCAATTAAATTAATGTTATAATAGTTAGTATACAAACAATTTGCAAATCAATTAAATATTCACGAAATTTATTAAACCTTAACCTTAAATAAAGACAAATATGCCTCTGTATCATAAACTAGGTAAAATACCGAACAAAAGACATACTACCTTTAAAAAACCAAATGGTGGGTATTATTATGAGCAACTATTTGGTACTGAGGGTTTTACTGGAATGTCTTCTTTGCTATATCATATTCATCGGCCAACGATGATTAGTAATATTCTTAATCCTCTAAATGCAACTCCTAAAATAGCTTTAGAAAGGAACATGACACCGAGAAAGCTAATCAGCTTTGAAGTCCCGCCAAAAAATGACTTTTTAAAAAGTAGAACTGTGTTGATGTTGAATAATGATGTACATATTGGTGTGGCTGCTCCATGCCATTCTATGACAGACTACTTCTATAAAAATGCAGAGGCTGATGAATTGCTTTTTATACACAGAGGTAGTGGTACTTTAAAAACTTTATTTGGTAGCATTCCATTTGAGTATGGCGATTACCTGCTAATACCCAGAGGAGTAATTTACCAGTTGGAGTTTGATGGTAAAGACAATCGCATCTTTTTCTTAGAATCTTTTAGCCCAATTTATACACCTAAAAGATACCGGAATGAGTTTGGGCAAATGCTGGAACATGCACCATTTTGTGAGCGAGATTTTAAGTTACCAGAAGCCCAAGAACCAATTGATGACAAAGGTGAGTTTTTGATAAAAATTAAAAAGCAGGGTTTGTTGCATCAAATGGTGTATGCAAGCCATCCATTCGATGTGGTAGGTTGGGATGGCTACAATTATCCATACGGATTTTCCATATTCAATTTTGAACCGATTACTGGTAGAGTGCACCAACCACCACCAGTACACCAGACTTTTCAGGCACATAATTTTGTAGTTTGCTCTTTCTGTCCTCGCTTGTACGATTACCATCCCGAAGCGATTCCAGCTCCTTATAATCATAGTAATATAGATTCTGACGAAGTGCTGTATTATGTAGATGGAGATTTTATGAGCAGAAATGACATTAGCAAAGGCCATATTTCATTGCATCCGGGAGGTATACCGCATGGCCCGCATCCGGGAGCAATGGAAAGAAGTATTGGTAAGAAAAGCACTGAAGAATATGCCGTAATGGTAGATCCTTTTAAGCCTTTAATGCTTACAGAAGCAGCCTTAAAAATTGATGATGGAATGTATTTTCAATCTTGGCTGGATCATTAATTTATTCATTAGAAAACCAATAAACATTAGCAATATGTCACTCGAATCAACAGCAACAATAGAGAAGATTTTTCCCGAAGCGAAAGATTTTCTGCCGTTAAATGGCACCGACTATGTAGAATTCTATGTGAGTAATGCTTTACAAGCTGCTCATTATTATAAAACTGCTTTTGGCTTTCAGTCACTGGCATATCGGGGTCTTGAGACTGGTGAAAAAGATTATGTTTCTTATGTTTTGCAGCAAGATAAAATTAGGTTGGTGCTTACCAGCCCACTAAAAAAAGGAACTGCCATAGGTAAACATATAGACGAAAAAGGAGATGGCGTAAAAACAGTAGCACTATGGGTAGACGATGCAGAACAGGCTTTTCATGAAACTGTAAAGAGAGGAGCGAAGCCCTACTTAGAACCCGAAGTGCTCAAAGATGAATTTGGTGAAGTTGTTTGTTCGGGCATTTACACCTATGGAGAAACGGTGCATATTTTTATAGAAAGAAAAGATTACCACGGAGTTTTTATGCCAGGTTTCAAAAGATGGGAAACAGGTTACAATCCAACTTCTACTGGTCTAAAATACATCGATCATATGGTGGGTAATGTTGGTTGGGGTGAGATGAACAGATGGGTGAATTTTTATGCCAAAACTATGGGCTTTACTCAATTAGTTTCTTTTGATGACAAAGATATTTCTACAGATTACACTGCTTTAATGAGTAAGGTAATGAGTAATGGCAATGGTAGAATTAAGTTTCCGATTAACGAACCTGCTGATGGAGTTAAAAAATCTCAGGTAGAAGAGTTCTTGGATTTTTACAATGGTGCAGGGGTACAGCATTTAGCCATTGCTACGGATAATATTATTGAAACGGTAACAGAGCTGAGAGCTAGAGGTGTTGAATTTTTGAGAGTTCCGGGTACATATTACGACGATTTGCTAGATCGGGTAGGAGAAATAGATGAAGATTTAAAACCACTCAAAGATTTGGGAATTTTGGTAGATAGAGATGATGAAGGATATCTCTTACAAATTTTTACCAAACCACTAGAGCCAAGGCCAACTATGTTTTTTGAGATCATCGAACGGAAAGGGGCTAAATCTTTTGGTAAGGGAAACTTTAAGGCTCTTTTTGAAGCAATAGAAAGAGAACAAGAACTAAGGGGTACACTCTAACCTGTATAGGCAAATATTTAACTACTGGTTAGCTCGCCAGTAGTTCTTTTTCTATAGAATTTTAGCCTTTTATTTAGTTTAGCAATTTTTTGTGAATATATAATTTGCTTTATTTATGCCAGCTAATGTTTGATTAATATTACAATAAAGGTATTTTTATAATTTCAATTGTTAGTGTACTAATTATTTAACATTAAATAAATTAAATTGGCAGTCAGATACAAAGAACACAAGCACTTTGGGTTCCTCATTGAGCGAACTATTAAAAAGATTAGACAGAATCTACAGCGAAGATTTGTTGAAGCAAATTTGGATATAACTGTAGACCAATGGGTAATTCTCGATCAGTTAAATAATAGAAATGGACTGAGCCAGAACGAATTGGCAGAGTGTACCTATAAAGATGCCCCAACAGTGACAAGAATCATAGATTTGTTGTGTAAAAAAGGCTATACTACACGCGTAATGGATGCCAGCGATAGACGTAGGTTCCAAATTATGCTCACCGAACAAGGGCATGAAATTATAGACAAGGCTTTACCAGAAGTATATGCTGTTAGGAAAATTGGTTGGGAAGGTTTAACAGATGATGATTACAGAAACCTGATGTATATACTTGATAAGATATATCATAACTTTTAATTAACTGATAACTTAACCCCTTACCTGTATGCAATCATGGATTAACATACCCGAGAACTGCGACTTTACTATTTACAACCTTCCTTTTGGTGTTTTTATGCATCCTACTGGAGAACCGAGAGTTGGTGTAGCCATTGGAGAGTATATTATAGATATGGCAGAAACTGCTTCATTAGGTTTGCTAGATAGTACAGATGCACCAAAAGAAGTTTTTAGAAGCAAATATTTAAACGATTTTATTGCTTTAGGAAGGCCAGTGTGGGCGCGAACTCGGCATGTTTTAACTGAATTGCTATTAGAAGGTAATGATCGACTAAGAGCACATCAGGATACTGTATTGCAACCTATTGAGGGAACGCAGATGTTATTACCCATCCGAATAGGAGATTATACAGACTTCTATTCTAGTATTGAGCATGCTTCAAACGTGGGCAAGATGTTTAGACCAGATAATCCATTATTGCCTAACTGGAAACATTTGCCTGTGGCATATCATGGTAGGTCATCTACTATTGTGGTTTCTGGTACAGACATTCATCGCCCGCAAGGCCAAACAATGCCTAAAGATGCAGAAAAACCAGTTTTCGGTCCTTCTAACCGGATGGATTTTGAACTCGAAACAGCATTTGTGGTAGGTGAGACAACCGAGATGGGACATGCAGTAAGTGTAGCTGAAGCGGAAAAGTATATTTTTGGAATGGTCTTGTTTAATGATTGGTCTGCCAGAGATATTCAAAAATGGGAGTATGTTCCTTTAGGGCCATTCTTAGGTAAAAACTTTGCTTCTTCTATTTCTCCTTGGATTGTCACCTTAGAAGCGCTAGAACCTTTCCGCACAGAATGCCCAACGCAAGAACCAGAACCTTTAAATTATCTTAAATCTAGTCGAAAAAAGACTTTCGATATTAATCTGGAAGTATCAATCCAATGCAACACCGATAAAGAATATCAACTATGCCAATCTAACTTTAAGCATTTGTATTGGAACATGAGCCAGCAATTGGCACATCATACAGTAAATGGTTGCAAGATAAATGTAGGAGATTTAATAGCTTCAGGAACTATTAGCGGCAAAGAAGCAGATTCTTTAGGTTCTATGTTGGAACTCTCTTGGGGCGGCAAAGAAAAACTCAAACTCGATTATGGTGTTGAAAGAACCTTTCTAGAAGATTACGATACAGTAATTATGCGTGGTTTTGCAGAGAAAAATGGTATTCGTGTTGGCTTTGGCGAAGTAAGAAGTCAGTTATTACCTGCCATTATTACCGAGCATCATTAAGTAATTTTTTCACTTTTTTAGAAACCCGGTTGTTCATTCCGGGTTTTTTCTTTAATAAGAATTACTTTTTAATTTATTTATACGCTTTCTCATGAAAACAATCGATCCTACCTCATTAAATACTGCTGCTTTCCATTCTTATATGTTGGGTGTTGTAGCTCCAAGACCCATTGCTTTTGCAAGTACTATCGACAAAGCAGGTAATGTAAATTTAAGCCCATTTAGTTTTTTTAATGCCTTTAGCTCTAATCCACCTGTTTTGGTTTTTTCTTCATCTCGAAGAGTAAGAGATAATACGACCAAGCATACACTCGAAAACCTAAAAGAAGTACCAGAAGTGGTAATAAATGTAGTGAATTATGCAATTGTTGAGCAGATGTCTTTAAGTTCAACAGAGTATCAGAAAGGGATTAACGAATTTGAAAAATCGGGTTTACAACAAGTTGATTCCGTGAAAGTAAAACCTCCAAGAGTTGGCGAAGCTCCGGCTGCTTTCGAATGTAAAGTGAACGATATTATTTCTTTAGGAGAAGAGGGGGGAGCAGGTAATTTAATTATTTGTGAAGTAGTAATGGCGCATTTTCAAGAGAAGATTTTTGATAAACAGGGCAAAGTAGATCCTTTTAAATTAGATGCAGTCGCTCGCATGGGAGGTAATTGGTATTGTAGAGCGCAAGGTGAAGCCTTGTTTGAAATTCCCAAACCTTTGAGAGAAATAGGTATAGGGGTTGACCAAATTCCCGAGAGTGTTAGAAACAGTATGGTTTTAACAGGTAACCATTTAGGTAGGTTGGGAAATATTGCTGTGCTACCTACTGAGGAAGAAGTAAAAACTTATAGTCAAACTGCTGCAATGCTTGAGTTTAGAAAAAGATTTGTGAATGATGAGCCCTCTATGCAGCACCATTTACATCAAGAAGCAAGAGAATTATTAGACGAGGGCAAAACAAAAGAAGCATGGTTGGTGCTGCTTCAAAGCATCTAGAAAAAAATTGTTGGCAAAGCACAGTGCTCTACCAACAATTTCGCGAGATTTATTTACTCTTTAAGTAATTACTCCTTTAATAGTTTCTCACCAAACTGTTTTTTAAACTTTTTCATTTTAGGAGTAATTACATATGTACAATAGGGTTGTACAGAATTGTTTTTATAATAATTTTGATGGTATTCTTCTGCTTCATAAAACACATCAAAGGGACTTATTTCAGTCACTATTGGGTCTTCCCATAAACTACTAGCATCCGTTTCAGCTTTAGATTTTTCAGCAATTTCTTTCTGTTTGTCATCATGATAATATACTACAGAGCGATATTGAGTTCCTACATCGTTACCTTGTCTGTTTAAGGTTGTAGGATCGTGCACATGCCAAAAAATTTCCAGTATATCTTCGTAACTTATAATAGATGGATCGAATGTGATTTGTATTACTTCTGCATGTCCTGTTCTGCCAGAACATACTTCACGATATGCAGGGTTTTTAATTTGTCCTCCTGAATATCCAGAGATTACAGATTCTACACCTTTTATATCCTGATAAACTGCTTCTGTACACCAGAAACAACCACCTCCAAGTGTAGCAATCTCGTATTTGTGATTCTCCATTGTATTATATATTTCTATTAATGTTATATAGTTCTAACCAATCAATCTGTTTAAAGTTCTTTTAATTTTACATTTGCAGAACTTGCTTAGTAAGCAATTGTTTTTGAGATTAATTCCTTATAATATATATGATGTTTTTTTATCGTCCATCCTAATAAAAGAATAAAAATATATCGAATGAACGAAGTTAAACTTTTTGATACGGAAGAAATAAGATCGGTATTGTTAGATAATGTATGGTACTTTGCTGTAATCGATGTGATTAAAGTTCTTACAGAAAGTAATAATCCGAATGTGTATTGGTCTAACCTAAAAAAAAGAGAGAGTAAAAAAGGAGTAGAACTTTTTACATTTTGTAAAAAGTTGCCCTACGAGGCTCCAAACAAAAGAACTTACCAAGTAGAATTTGCAGAGAAAGAGGGTTTATTGCGTATCATTCAATCAGTACCGTCGTCAAAAGCAGAACCGTTTAAGCTTTGGTTGGCAAATGTTGGAAGCAGAGCTTTAGATGAAAAAACCAATAAAAGGTTGGCTGCCCATAGAAAACTAAAAGAGTCTCAAAACAGATTGTATGATAATATAAAAGAGCGTGGAGTTGATCAAGATGGCTATAAAAGAGTATTGAAAAAAGGAGACGATGCCCTTTTTGATAATAAGGACATACACGGTGTATATAAAATAGATAAAAAGGAAGATGCCGATGATTATATGAATGCACTCTTGTTGCACGGAAAAGGCTTTGCTGCAGAGTTAACCAACCAAAATGTAAACGATCTTGATTTAGAAGGTGAAGAACCCATCTCAGAAAAACATCAAGAAAATAACAGCACCATCCGTGATGTAATTACGGACAAAACTAAACACAAACCCGAAGATATAGCCCCAGAAGAAGACTTAAAAAAGTCTACGAAGAGCCTTGGAGAGAAAGATAAACCGGAGTTAGAATAAATCTGATTAACCTAAAAAAAGTAAAGGTAAAGTTACTGTAAATTGATTGATAAAGAAAATATGCAAAAAATTAACAGTAAAATCACAGAAAATGGGTTACCTTATGGCATATATTTTATATAATTGAAAAAGTTTTTAAAATATAACATACTACAGATTATTCTTTTGTAATCCTATCTACGTTTCTGAAATTTCTTAATACTAACTCAACTAGCAGTAAAGCAATTTACTTAAAACTATTAGAAGATAAATTTATAGTAAATGAATCGTAGACTTTTACTAAGCCTGATTTTCATTTTTTCAACCTCATTTTTATTAGCACAAAACGATAACAACTACAAAGGTGCCGAAGACTATTTTAAAAATGTCGGCAAAGTATACTGGGATGGAATTTTTACCCAGGGTGCAGAAGTTGGAGTTGGTATTGGAGAAGAAACTCAGTTCATTTCTGTTTATGGAAGTGCCTATCTCGGAGAATCTACCTTTTTTAAAGTTGGTGGTATGTATGAATTTGCCACAATTCGTGGCTTAGATTACGCAGCTATTTATGGTGATCTTTCTCTCAACTACAAGTTGATTTCTATTGGGAATATCTTTCATCTCTATCTTACAGGTGGTGGCACCGCCGTTTACGATGACATCTACGAAGACCTTCAGACACAAATAGATCACGATTTTAGTGACTTTAATGGCTGGAATTTCGGTGTTTTAGGAGGTGGAGAAGCCAAATTTTTTGTGGGTAAACGTATTGCTCTATTGGCCTTTGCCAACCAAAGGTACTTCATTCAAGATGGTGGTTTTGGGAGTGAGCGCTACTTTGCTGGAGTAGGACTCAAATACGCCTTTAAATATACATTTAAGCAGTAACAAGCTGTACAAATAGATTACCTCATATTTTTTACTGTAACGAGATGAAGAAGATAAATTACCTATTTCTTTTCGCGGCATATTTCTGCCTGCACTTTTCCCAACAGGCTTTCTCTCAGGTACGGCCAGATTTTGCATTTGAAGGATCAATTGAAGGACAAAGTATAGAAGGCTTAACAGAAGCAAGGGTTGAAATATGTACTAACTTACAATCAATAGATTTTGAAGAGTATGTAACTTTAGGAAGTTCCGAAACTATATTAGTTGAAGGGCCTAATGTAGATGGTACCGTTTTCACTATAACTAGTAATTTTTTAGGTGAAAATGAATTTAAAATCACCTATACACCAACAGGAGAAACCTTAACTATTACTCTTGTAGTTTCAGAACCGATTGCTGGCCTTAATATTGACGCTGGAGGAACACTATTAATTTGTAATAATCTAACGAGTTTCCAACTGTATACCGAAGATGTTTTTCCTAAATATGATGGGAACGGAACTTGGTTTTTTATAAATGATGAAAACAGTGAGAAATATAATGGATTAATAAATCAGGAATCAGGTGAAGTTAATATTGAAGGTTTGCCAACAGGACAATACACTTTACAATATTATTATGGAGGTCGCTGTAACTCTGATACAAGAATAGTATACATTGTTGATGCTCCAGAAGCTTATGCAGGAGGAGATATTGCTTTCTGTGAAGGTGATTACAGTAGTTTAGATTTAAATACAATGCCTTCAACTGACTATCCGACGATTAATGGCAATAGAATTACTGAAGGTTCTAATATAAATTGGAGATGGACTAGTGATAATACCACTGTACAAGATAATATTGATATTAATGAGCTCTATTTAGATGGAATAGATCCTGGCACTTATACATTGACTTTAGAAATTAGTTATGATGCAGGTGAATATGTATGTACAGACACAGATGAAAGAACAATCACTATTGGCGCTATACCTGCTACACCAAATGTAGTTGAAGAAGAAGTATCAATATGTGGACCGGGGGATGTCACATTATCAATTGAACGAGCGAATACAAATTTAACTTACGAGTGGTACGAATATGTAGATGCGGTTACTTATAGGCAAGCTGCCACCAATGCGGCATTAGAAGAAACAGGGGAATCGATTACATTAGAAGATCTTGCAGTAGGAGAATATCAATATATAGTATATGCTGTATCTGAAAATGGATGCTATAGTAGTGAGGGGAAAATAGTGACTATTTATGTAAACTATTTGCCCGGTACCCCACAAGTTAATCAAAGAACAGATGAAATTTGTATTGGTGAGACAGTCACTTTCAATGCGGTATTAGATGGAGAATATACCTACAAGTGGTATTCTGATGCAAATAAACAAAATGAATTAATTCCAGATGAAGATTATAAAGATGGTAGACAACTTACTTATCAATTTGATAATGAGGGTACAGCTACTGTTTATGTAACTGCTTCTGATATTGAAACTGGTTGCGAAGGAGCATTAGCAAGTGCAAGTGTGTTGGTGAATCCATCCCCAGCGCCACCAGAAGTATCCGGCGGCACTTATTGTGAAGGAGAAGCTATCACCTTAACGGTA